>JAFYIF010000358.1 GCA_017538775.1 Oscillospiraceae bacterium
CCTTGGGCTCCTCCTCGGCGGGCTCCTCGGTCTTGGCTTCCTCGGCGGCGGGCTCCTCGGCGGGCTTCTCCGGCTCGGCCTCGGCCTCGGTCTGGCCGACGACGAACTCGAACTCCACGTCCACGCCGAAGGGCTTCTGGAAAGAGCTCTTCAGCTCGTTCAGCTCGGCCTCCTTCTCGGCGATGCTCTGCTCGCCCAGGCGCGCTTCCTCGAAGAGCTGGATGAAGAAGCCGTCGGGGGCGTCCTTGGCGCTCTCGTAGTAGAGGCGGCCGATCTCCTGATAGGTCTTCTTGAGGGACTCCTTCTCGGTGGCGACTTCCATCGCCAGCTTGGCCATCCGGCTGCCGGCCTTGGCGCCGCTCATCGCCTTGTCGGCGAAGTCGCGCATGGTGCCGGTGGCCTGTTCGGCCATGTCTTTGGCGTTCTCCGTCGCCTGGTTCAGGAGCGCCAGGATCTTCTCTCTCAGTTCGTAGATGTCCATGGTATGAACCTCCTTAAAAAAAGTTTTTTATGGGATAACTGGGTCTGACGCATTCAGTCCGCGGTCTGTTCCGCCTCCGGCTCCGGCAGCGGCGCGCCGAAGACCAGGGACTTTCCCCGGCGGAGGCGGGCGGCGTTGAGCAGGTACAGGACCAGCCCCCCCGCGAACAGCAGGGCGGACAGGAGCTGGGAGATGCGGATCAGGTCCTGCACCAGCCAGAGGGAGTCGGTGCGCAGGCCTTCGATCCACATCCGGCCAAAGCCGTACCAGATCAGGTAGAGCAGGAAATACTGCCCCAGATAGCGCTGGCGGTGCTTGCTGTGGAAGTGCAGCAGCAGAAAGCCGACGAAGTTCCACAGGCTCTCGTAGAGGAAGGTGGGGTGGACATAGATCGTGCTGCCGCGCAGCGTCAGGCCCATGCGGCAGAAGATGTCCGTCTCATAGCCGAAGGCCTCCCGGTTGAAGAAGTTGCCCCAGCGCCCCACGAACTGGCCGATCAGCAGCCCCAGGGCCATGATGTCCAGCAGGCCCCAGACTTTTTCATGGCGCATCCGGGCGCGGACCAGCAGGGCCAGCAGCGCGCCGATGACGCCGCCGTAGATGGCCAGGCCGCCGTCGCGGATGTAGAGCATGGTCACCGGGTTCTGGAGATAGGTGTGGACCCCGTTGGCGTCCATGTAGGTCAGGCAGTAGTAGAGCCGGGCGCAGACGATGGCGGCCAGGACCGCCCAGATCAGGTAGTCGTAGATCACGTCCATGGTATAGCCGAAGCGCTTGCAGGTCCTGGACGTGTAGACGATGGCCAGGGCCATGCCGACGGCGATGATGATGCCGTAGAAATAGATGGCAAAGCCGCCGATGTCGATGGACGCGGGGGGGTTCAGTTGAAAGCCCTCCCCGAACATGGGAAAGCTGATGATCGCCTCACGCATGGCTCTCCGCCTCCTTTTCCCGCAGTGGCCGGATGACGCTCATGGCGAAGCCCTCCCGCCGCAGCGCCTGGCGCACAAAGTCCTGCACATCCTCCGCCCGCAGCGAATCCAGCAGCGCGAAGGCGTCCGGAAAGCGGTAGCCGCCGAAGGCCGCTTCCGCCAAATTCTCACACAGTCCGCCGAAGGCCGCCAGGCCCCGGACGCTTTTGCCGTAAAAGGCCTTCTTCTTCCGGGCGAAGACCGCCTCGTCCAGCCCCTCGGCGGCCACGCGCTCGGCCAGCTCCAGGAAGCGGTCGAAAACCCGCTCCGGCTCCCGGCTCTCGCCCCCGGCCAGCAGGGTGGCCGTGCCCCGGCCCGTGTCGATCTCAGTGAAGAAGTCCGTGTTCAGCAGCCCCTCCCCGTAGAGCCGGGTGAAGAAGGGGGTGGACTGGCGGTAGAGGCAGCTCAGGCTCAGGTCCCCCAGCAGCCGCCGGCGCAACCTCTCCTCCCCCGTCCCCGGGTCCGGCAGCCGGATGCCCAGCAGGAACTGGGGGGCGGAGACCTCCATGGCTTTGGTGAAGCGCTGCCGCCGGGGCGTTTCCGGCTCCGGCTCTCCGTAGTCCCGGACCGGGGCCGGGTCGGGCGAAGAGCGCAGCAGCCCCGCCGCGATGTCCAGGATGCGCGCCGGTTCCACGTCCCCC
This sequence comes from Oscillospiraceae bacterium, assembly GCA_017538775.1. Classification (GTDB taxonomy): domain Bacteria; phylum Bacillota; class Clostridia; order Oscillospirales; family Oscillospiraceae; genus RGIG7114. Next base: position 2,094 of record JAFYIF010000358.1, read on the forward strand.
ACCACGCTCAGGGCCAGGTTGCCGGGGTGGTAGAAGAGCTTGTGGCAGCGCTCCAGCACTTTCGGCGTGATGGCCCGGATGCTCTCCGCCGTGCCCACCACCGGGTCCCGCAGGGGGTGGTTGGCGTAGAGGGAGCGCAGCAGCTCCGTATAGCAGACGAAGTCCGGGTCGTCCTCCGTCATGGCGATCTCCTGGGCGATGATGCCCCGCTCCTTTTCCACGCTCTCCTCCGGGAAGTAGGGGGTGGTGACGAAGCGCAGCAGGGTCCTGAGATTGGTTTCAAAGTCCTCCGTCGTGTCGAAGTAGTAGGCGGTCATCCAGGCGGAGGTGAAGGCGTTGGGCTGGGCTCCGGAAGCGGCCATGGTGTACATGGCGTCTCCCTCCGGCATCGCGAACATCTTGTGTTCCAGGTAGTGCGCGACGCCCATGGGCGTGTCGTGGAGCTTCCCTTTCAGGCGGAAGCGCCGGTCCGCGCCCCCGTAGTTGGCCGCCAGCATGGCGTGAGCGCGGGCAAAGCCGGGCTTGGGGACCACGTTGAGCCGCAGACCGCAGCGGAGAGTGTCACAGTATAATGTCTCCCCCACGGCGGGGTAGTCATAGCGCTCCATCGTCCGTCGCCTCCCCTTC
>JAFYIF010000036.1 GCA_017538775.1 Oscillospiraceae bacterium
TGCACATCTCCGTTGTACCAGCCGTCAAACGCATAGCCGTTGTTCGGGGTGGGGTCTGGCAGAGTCGGCCAGGTGTCGTTGTAAGTGACGGTGATGGTGTCGCTTTCGCCCTCCGGCAGCGCACCCTTGTCCGTGGGATCCAGCGTGACGGTGTACTGGTTTGCCCTCCACGCGGCCTGCAGCGTGACCGCTTGGGCGGGCATCGTGAACTTGCCGTCGCTGACCGGTACATCCTGGCTGCTCCAGTCGCCCAGCGTATAGCCGGTCATCGTGGGCTTGCTCTGAACCTGAACCAGCTTGCCGAAGCGCTGAGCGACCTCCGTCGGAGCAGAAGGCGCACCGGCAGGGATCGGAGTCTGGTATTCATAGGTCACGGTGTAAGTGTCGCGGTCGTAGTACACCTTCACCACGGTGCCGCTGGCCGCGATGGTCTGCTGCGTGATGGCCTTTGCGGTGAAGCCGAGATAGGTCTTTGCCGTGGCCTCGGTCTTCTGGCCGATCTCGCCCTTCTTTGTCTCGGTGTCAGCATCGACCTTGGTGTATTCATCATCTTCGGCGTTCTGCTGCCAGTGCTCCACCGTGTATGCGGCGTGCGTCTGATTCCACACCGCATACAGCGTCAGAGGCACTTTCAGGGTGACGCTTGCCTGGTCGCCATAGGTCTGGGCGGTCGCGCTCGCGTCTTCGGACCAACCCAGGAAATTGTAGTCCTCCCGTGCAAAAGTGTTTGCCGTCAGCGTGGTGGCCTTGTTGTAGGGGACGCTCTGGGCCGACATGCTGCCGGAAGTGCTGCCGTTTCCTTTGAAAGTCACGGTCACGGTGGCGAGGGTCTCGACGCCGACGGTAGTCTCTTCGGTCCCGGTGGTGTCGATGGAGGTGATAGTGGCGTTCTCCGCAGTGTAGCGAATGGCCAGATTGGTGTCCTCGCCGAACCAGATGGGCATGGGCACATCATAGACCGCATTATCGGACACAGCAAAGGTCAGCGTGGCGACCTTGGTTCCTTCTGTGCTGATGTCGATTTTTTTCGGGCTGTTGGGATTCGTGTTATAGAACGCGAAGTAAGAATCCTGCTTGACTGCTTCGTAACCGATTCCCTCCACAGCTGTCCAGCTCAGATTCTCATCGGCAATGGGATAGATTTCAAAGGCCTCCAGCGTCTGACCTGCGGTGTCAGCGCTGACATACACGTCCGCCATGAAGGTCCCACCGGGCGTTACTTCGTCATAGTCATCCGCGTCGCTGTCGGTCATAGTGTCGGGGAGAAGATAATAGACGGAGAACCCGGGCTCGTCAGGAGTGGCGGGGGCTTCGGTGACGGTGATGGTGGCGGTGAGGGTGTTGGCTGTCAACAGATAACCGTCACCGGTATCGGCATCGGACAAATCCTCCACCGCAAAGCTGACCGGATAATCACCGGCAGGTGCATTGGCACTCAACGTGAAGGGAACCTGAAACAGAACATACCCGTCTGCTTCGCTGTTGAATGTCAGATACTTTCCGTAGGCGTCGCCCGCGTTGATGGTAAGAGCGGTTGCCGTTGCTCCGGGGAAAGCGTCAGAGCTGGATGCGCTGAGCGTCAATTTGTCCGAGCTTTCGCTGAAGTTCACGCCAAACGAACCCACTTGAATGTTTTTGTCAATGCAGAACAAAAGCGTGCCCGTCTGCGCCGCGTCGCTTTCACTGAAAGACACGGTCGGGACGAATACCGTAACGGTTTCGCCGTCGGTTTCCGTGATAGGATCAGATTCTGCTGCCAGGGTGCTGTAAGTAGTGGAAAACACCAGCGCGATTGCCAGAAGAAGGGATAAAGTTTTTTTCAAAGTTTTCATTTTCTTACCTCAAAACAGAATTGAATCAAAGGCTGTCTTACGCTTTCCAACGCAGTTCGCAGTTGGTTGAAATGGAGGGATCATTTTTCGCGGCCAGATACCGGCTCAGTCTTGTGCTGTCGTTTGGCTTGACATTGCCATCTTTTCGCGTATCGGAAGCCAGCCAGGTCAAAGGATCCAGGGTGCAGTTTGTGGTGATGGAATCGTCTGATTGTGCGGCGATATAGCGACTGATCCTTGTATAGTCGTTCGCCTTGATCTCACCGTCTCCGCGTGCGTCTCCCAACAGCACGATACCGATCTGGAATGCGGTGCTCACTTCGGGAATGGTGAAGCGATAAGTGTTTCCCTCCACATGCTGTCCGACAAGCTCCTGATAGGTCTCTCCCTGGTCGGTGGAGATCGCCAGCACACAGGCCAGATCGCAGCTAACCGTGAACGTATCCCCGGTTTTGTATAGCTGACTGGTATCCAGCGTTGTGCTTGCTGTGCCTTTGCTTATGACAGACCGGTCATCCAGCGTCACCGCAAACCCCGGCGCATCGCCGATGAGGACGGTCATCTCCGATCCCGGATGGGCAGCGTTGCGTTCTACTGTCTCCACCTGCACGCTGTCGAAGTCCACGCCGTCATCCAACTGGAAGTAGAGATCCAGGATCTCGCCGTCCTTGTCGAGGGTGCTTTCGGCGTTTCGAACCGCGAAACCGAAGGTGATGGTCCCGGACGTTTCGTCCTGTTTCATGGAAGTGAGGGCAGAGGCGGAGTCAAAGTCCACCAGCTCCAGCTTCGCCGGGTCATAGCTCACACGGATCAAACCGTTGGTGGTGCCGGCCTCGTCCGCCGTGATGTGTACCACGCCGTCGGAGGCGGGCGTCTCGCCCTGGGCTTCCGTCCCGTCGGTGACCGTGACGGCCTGGGGACGGGCGACAAGGGAATCCAGCGTGCCGTCGCCGGGGAAGGGAACAGGGGCCGACTCCTCGCCCACCGGCTCGCTGCCGGGCGCGGGGGAGACGCGCTCCGCTCCGCCGTCCTCGCCGGACTTGCCGCCGAACTCCCGCATGAGCTGGGCGCGCACAGCCTGGAAGTCGGGCATCTCGCCGACAGACTGGCCGTCGGAAGAGGGATTCAGGATGGTGCCGTCTCCTTCGGCAAGCGGGGTTGCCGTGAGATCCTTCAGATGCTGGCCCTGCTGATAGAGACCGCCCACAGGCCAGACGCCGTTTTCAAAGCTGCCGACCTCATAGATTGTGCGCTTGGCCGCGTCGTCGATGTCTTTCACCAGGATCAGATCCACGTCGTTTTCTCCGGTGTCGTAGCGCGTCCAGTACAGGTCCGAACCGTCATAGTACAGGGACTGGAGATAAGGCATATCCACGGTGAAACCCAGATTGCAAACCAGAGTGACGTCGCCGTTCAGCTTCAAACCGTTGCGAATACCGCCAATTCCTGATGTCACATGCTCAAAGCTGGCTTTGTAGATGTTGCCCTGCATATCCAGGAGCCAGTACCAGTCTATGAGACTGTTCTTTTCCTGACCTGCGTAGGCAATGCCGACAAGGTAGTTGAAGCCGTCAGGATTTGGAACGATGTAGTCCGAAAAATCCGAATAGCCGGTCAGGCATGTGAGCAGAAGTTCGCGATATTCGGCATCCACAGCCAGGATAAAGCTGGCGTAGACGCAGAGCAGGTAGTCTTTGGTCGCATTAATGCCGTGGATCATACTGAGATCCATTGCGCCAAGCCCGAGATCCGCGAATACGGTGACTTCCTCCAAGGCATAGCTGTCTTCGTCCACCTTATAGAGCTTCGAGGTAAAGCTATCGGTATCGAAAGACGCCGCGTAGAGCTGGGCCCGCGTCGTAACGCCGTCTAAGGTGACCGTGTCATAGGGCCGTCCGTAGGCCACAGAGGCCAGGTTTACTTCAGAATCTTCACTCAGCTTCGTATACGTAGGAATGCCGCTCAGCGTAAATTCGCTGAAGTTGACCTTGCCGTCCGCGCTCCAGATCACGGAATCGAGCGTGCGGTCAAACACGGTGACCGTGCAGTTTGCCGAGACCGTCGGAGTCGCCACGGTAGTGGCGGTGACGGTGCAGCTGCCCGCGCTCACGCCGGTAACGACGCCGGTGTCAGGATCCACGGCGGCGATCTCCGGGTGGTCGCTCGTCCAGCTTACCTGGTCGTCGCGGCCCCAGGGCAACACCTTGGCGCTGAGCTTGGCGGACTTGCCCACGATTAGCTCTGCGCCGTCGGGGAGGATCTCAATTACGGATTCATCGTTGTGTTGTTCATACGGGTTCTGGTTGATCCGGTAAGTGCTCAGGTTTCCGGCGTAGTCGTAGACCTGGATCAACAGATGCCGGGGGACATTGTACAGTTCGTCGAAATACTCTTGCAGATCAAAGGTGGCTGTCAGTCCCGTCCCGACTGCGGCTTGCGCGTCCGCGCCGCAGATGCTCTGTTTTCCATCCTTCTCGAGGGGCGCTCCGTTCTCGTCCAGCAGCGCGATGGCCGCGATAAACTGATTGTCGGAAGCGGTGATGGTGAGCGCAGAGATGTTTCCGCCGTCATAGGTCGCCTGGGGAGCCTGGATCGTCGGCGCTACGCTGTCCACGGTAAAGCTGACGGAATAGCCGCCGTCCAGGGAGACGGCGTCCCAGTCGATGCTGCCGTTTTTCAGGTAATACTCCGGCGCAAGGCTAAGGGTCGCGGTGATGCGCTGGCCTTCCCGGTCCGTACCGGGCTTGAAATTGACGCCCGCTGCGTAGTAGGCGTAGTTCCAAGTCCCGGTGCTGAGGGAGAAGAACGCGCTGTAGCTGTCCTTGCGCGTCTTGATATCGCTGATGACCGTGCCGTTCTCCCCGGTCACCGTCACCCGGCTGCCCACCGCGTTGCGGATCAGGGTGTAGCGCACAGTGGTCAGGGTGTCCGCGGCGTTGATGGCGTTGCGCTCCGGCAGATAGGTCTCGTCCGGCACCGCCGGATTCCCGCCGAGGAAACGGACCAGGCCATAGGCGTTTTTCACCAGGAACGCCTTGTCGTTGTCGGACTTGTAGTTTGGACCGGAGGCCACATACGGCTCCACGCGGGTGCCCTGCCAGTTGTCCAGCAGACTGCCCTGGTCCACCATGGACGGTTCGGTCCAGCTGCCGTAGTAGCCCAGCACCGGGATGGAGTGGGTCACGCCGAGCGCCCCGTCCGGGGTCTCCGCCTCCCGCACATAGAGGAAGCCCTCAATGTACGCGCCCTTGATGCCATACTGCTCGATGTCGCTGAACAAGAAGCTGGCCGTGACCGTTGCGTGGCCGTTTTTGGGCACCGTGATCGTGGCTGCGTTCAGCAGCTCGACCAGGGCGTACACGTCGTGGGTATCCACGTCGCCGTCCCTGTCCACGTCGGTTGTACCCGCATGGCTGATGCTGCTTCGCACGCCGGTCAGCTTGTCCAGCAGCGCCTGCGCGTCCGGCATGGCGACGACGCCGTTGCCGTCGAAGTCGTAGTCCAGACCCAGCGCGTTGCCGACGGAGCGCCCGTCCGCCGTCCAGCTTACGGTGGCGGTCAGGGGCGTCGTCCAGTAGTCCAGATACTGGAAGCCTTCGTAGTCAAACACGTCCTGGGTGAAGAAATCCGCGCTGAGGGAAAAGCTTTGTGCCTCGTCCGCGAAATTATACAGGGTGAACGTGGCGCTGTAGGCGTTCTCGCGGCCCGGGTCGTCCCCCAGCTCCACCTTGATCTTGCCGTCGGCGGCGGACTTGGTGGCGCTTTGCGCCATCATGATGTAACTCCGGGCGTTGACGGCGGCTTCCAGGTCGATGAGGCCCGCGCCTTGTTTCATGATGGAGTAGTATTCTCCGCCGCTGTCTTCCTCCCGCAGCGGGACGGCGGTGCTCATCATCAGGGACTGCATGAGCTGGCGCTGGCTGAGTTGGCTGGCCGGCGGGCGGGAGCCGTTGACCTTTGCCAGCACGCCCTCCTCCCGGAGGTACTGGGCCAGCACGGCGGTGAGGCCCGCGATCTGGGGGGAGGCCATGCTGGTGCCGCTCATGTTCTCGTATTGGTCCGTGCCGCCGACCTGACCTTCGTTGGTCTTGTTCGTGCCGAAGACGGAATAGATGTTACCGCCGGGGGCGGTGATCTCCGGCTTGAGGCTCAGGTCGCCGGGAACGCCCCAGGAGCTGAAGTCGCTCATCTCATAGTACTCCACCTCGCCGGGGTCGTTGACCGCGACGCTCTCCGCAACGGTGATTTGGCCCGTATAATAGGGGAGACCGTTCTGGCTGGTCTGTTTCGTGCCCACGCTCTTCATATAGGCGCCGTCCGACTGAGTGATGGAGACCACGGGGGCTGTGTACCCCTCCTGATAGCCGGTCAGGTTCATGGAGATGGTGCCGGGCTGGTTGTTGTAGATGATGACGGCCTTTGCACCCTTGCTCACGGCGTTGTTCGCCTTTTCATAGAAGGAGACCACGCCGCGGGAACAAAGCGCCACCTTCCCGGTCAGGGGGATGTCGCCCCACTCCTCTGCGGTGCCGAAGCCGTCGATCAGCACATAGTCATGCGTTCCCGCAATGCTGTGGATCGGCTCATTGCCGTAGCCGGAGGTCTCGTTGAAGAAGATGTTTTTGTCTCCCACGGTCAGAAACTCCCCGGTGAAGCCCTTGTTGTCCACGGAGGCCACGGACAGGGCGTATTCATAGGTGCCGGGGGAGCCGCCGGTGGAATAGCTCACGTCATCGGCGTAGAGGTAGCCCAGGTTGGAAAAGCTCGCCCAGGCGTAGCTGTTGCCCGCAGAGTTGGCCCAGACCAGATCACAACTCTGGATCGTGGAGAGGTACTCGGCATATTCTTTTCCGTTGACCATGCCGGGGACGGAGGACCCCAGGGACAGGTTCACCACGTCCGCGCCCAGCACGATGGCGTCCTCGATGGCGGCGAAGTAGTCGGAGTCATAGGCCCCGCCATTGCTGCCGAAGACCTTCATCACCAGCAGCTGCGCGTCCGGCGCGTCCCCCTGGGTGTAGACGGCCTCCAGCGCTTCCACATAGTCCGTTTCGCTGCTGCTGTCCGGGATATAGCGGTTGGCCGTGGCGATGCCGGAGACGTGGGAACCGTGTTCCCCCTGGGTGTCGTTCAGGTGGGTCACGTCCAGGCTGCTGTCCACATAGTTGAAGGCATAGGGGATCTTGGTCGTGCGGTAGAGGTCTGAGGCTGTGACGGAGGACAAACCGTTCGATTTCTCCTGGTTCCAGCCTTTTTTCGCGTTGAGCTGGTCCAGAACCGCTTCCACGTCCGACTCGGACATCAGCTTGACAGGCTCATCCCGCTCCGCGTTCAACTCCTCGATGGCGTAGTCGAACGCCCCCGCGTCAAAGGACTGATGGCTGGTGTCCAGACCCGTGTCCACCACGGCCACTCTGCTGCCCGCCCCGGTGTAGCCGGTGGACCAGACCTGCTGCACGCCGGTCATCTCCGTGGCTACGGACATCATGGGCCCGTCGCCGGGCAGGGCCTTCATCGGCTCATAGCGGTTTTCCAGGAACACGCGCCGGACGCCCACCACGTCCTGAATGGCCGCGATGTCGCCGTAGCGCACGTTGGCGGAGATGAGGTTGGCCGCCAGCGTCAGGTTCCAGACCACGTCCAGCTTCGCGCCGCCCAGAGCCTCGGCGGAGATGCGCCGGGCAATGGCGTCCTGCGAAGCGCGCAGGCTGTCCCGGTAGGCCACCGCTGCCGGGTCCGTGCCGTAGTCCACGCGCCCGGTCCCCACGCGCTCCAGCGTGGAGGGCGCGTCCAGCTCGATGGAGACGCGCACCATTTCGTCCGGCGCGTGCGCCGGTTCGGCGGGCACTTCCTCCGACACCTCCGCGCCCAGGCGGAAGGCCACGCTGTCATTTGGGACCTGCTCCCAGCCCGGACCCGTCGCTTGCTCCGACCCCGGTACCGCCAGCACGGGAACCGCGGAGAGAGCCAGCAGAAGGGACAGCACCAGAGCACAGATCCGTTTCCAGGATTTGTACATTGCGTCACTCCTTTCTCTTGGTCCGCGCCGACGGGCCGCCGGGTGGGAAGGGAGCTTCCTGCCGACAGCGCAGGGGAAACCGTTCCGCAGACGCAGACATACAAATCCCTGTTATTGTACTAAAGTGTCCGCTTCGATTTCAATTCCGTTTTGTTTAACTTTTCCGGTCATTTGCCGTAAATTTAACAATCTATCGTCAAAGTTTCATCGTTAATTTTTAACAATCTTCCGCCGAGCGCAAAAAACCGGCGGAGGATACGTTTCCTCCGCCGGACAGAAAGCCCGTTCAGTTCTCGTACAGGTGCATATACTCGTCGTAGTGCATCATCCGGTCGATGCAGCCGTCCGGCGTCAGTTCGATGATGCGGTTTGCCACGGTCTGGGTCAGCTCGTGGTCGTGGCTGGTGAAGATGATGTTGAAGGGGAAGGCGCTCATGCCGTTGTTCAGGGCCTGGACCGCCTCCAGGTCCAGGTGGTTGGTGGGCTGGTCCAGCAGCAGCACGTTGCGCCCCTCCAGCATCATTTTGCTGAGCATACAGCGCACCTTCTCGCCGCCGGACAGCACCTTCACGGACTTGTAGACCTCGTCCCCGGAGAAGAGCATCCGCCCCAGGAAGGTCCGCAGATAGCTCTCCCGCTTGTCGGCGGAAAACTGCCGCATCCAGTCGATCAGGTTCTCGTCGTGCCCGGCGAAGAAGGCCTCGTGGTTCTTCGGGAAGTAACTCTGGGTGGTGCTGACGCCCCACTTGATCGTCCCCTCGTCCGGCTCGATCTCCCCGGCCAGGAGCTGGAAGAAGGTGGTGACGGCGATCTCGTTGGCCCCCAGAATGGCGATCTTGTCGTCCCGGTTCATCGTGAAGCTGACGTTATTGATGAGCTTCACGCCGTCCACGGTCTTGCTGACGCCCTCCACGAACAGCCGGTCCTTGCCCGGCTCCCGCTCGGCCTTGAAGCCCACCCAGGGATAGCGCCGGGAGGAGGCGGGCAGTTCCTCCACCGACAGCTTCTCCAGCAGCTTCCGGCGGCTGGTGGCCTGGCGGGACTTGCTCTTGTTGGCGGAAAAGCGGGCGATGAAGCTTTGCAGCTCCGCGATCTTCTCCTGGGCCTTCCGGTTCTGGTCCCGGACCAGCTTTTGCATCAGCTGGCTGGACTCATACCAGAAGTCGTAGTTGCCCACATACATCTTGATCTTCCCGTAGTCGATGTCCACGATGTGGGTGCAGACGTTGTTCAGGAAATAGCGGTCATGGCTGACCACCAGCACCGTGCCGTCGTAGTCCAGCAGGAAGTTCTCCAGCCAGACCACGCTGGCCAGGTCCAGGTTGTTGGTGGGCTCGTCCAGCAAAATGATGTCCGGGTTCCCGAACAGCGCCTGGGCCAGCAGCACCTTCACCTTCTGCCGGGGGTCCATGGCGGACATCTGCGTCTGGTGCAGCTCCGTGGGGATGCCCAGCCCCTGCAGCAGCCGGGCCGCGTCGCTCTCGGCCTCCCAGCCGCCCAGCTCCGCGTACTGTTCCTCCAGCTCCGCCGCCCGGAGCCCGTCTTCGTCGGAGAAGTCCGGCTTTTCGTAGATCGCGTCCTTTTCTTTGCCGATGTTGTACAGGCGCAGGTTGCCCATGATGACGGTCTCCAGCACCGGGTATGCGTCGTACATGCTCTGGTTCTGTTTCAGGACGCTCATCCGGGCCTTGGGGTCGATGGACACATGGCCCTTCGTGGGCTCGATCTCCCCGGAGATGATTTTGAGCAGCGTGGACTTGCCCGCCCCGTTGGCCCCGATGATGCCGTAGCAGTTGCCCCGGGTGAACTGCAAATCCGCCTGGGAAAACAGCACCTGGCCGCCGTATTGCAGCGTGAGATTGTCAACAGTGATCATAGCGTCCTCCTGTTTGTTTTATGAACGGGCCAGCAGCTGGAGATTCGCGTCCCCGACGAAGTTGGCCACGCTGTAGCACACCAGCACCCGGTCGATGCCGTTATCCCGCAGATAGCTGTAGATGTCCTCCCGGAAATAGCGCAGGTCCAGGATGTGCAGCTGGGAAAAATGGGGGTAGAGGAAGGGACTCAGGGAGTCCATATAGCTGTCCCGCAGGATCAGCAGCCGCTCCCCGGCGTTGCCCGTCTCCACGACCAGGCGGGGGGTGTTGCCGCCGTAGAAGTAGGAATACTTGTCCCGCTGTTCCAGAAAGCGCTCCACATACAGCGATCCCACCTCCGCCACGCCCTGGGAATAGTTGGTGATGGACGCCGCGCCCTGGTTGACATAAGTCGTCAGCACGTCGGGCCGGACCCAGGAGAAACCGGAGCTGGACCAGGCCGTGCCGTAAA
>JAFYIF010000359.1 GCA_017538775.1 Oscillospiraceae bacterium
ACGAAACGATGAAAACTGAAAACTGAAGAATGAAGACTGAAGACTTAAGAATGATAGGGCATTTTTCATTCTTAAGTTTTCAGTCTTCAGTTTTCAGTTCCACCCTCCCTTCCTCCGCCCGCAGCACCGCCCTGTCCCCAGCTTTCAGTTCCCCGGACAGCAGTGCCTCCGCCGCCGGGTCCTCCACCAGCGTTCGGAGGACCCGGCGGAGGGGGCGCGCGCCGTTTTCCGGGTCGTAGCCTGCCCCGGCCAGCAGGTCCAGGGCCTCGGCGGTCCAGGTGAGCGCCACGCCCAGGGCCTCCAGCCGCCGGGCCGTCTCCTGCAACTGCCTTTCGGCGATGCGCGCCAGGTCGGCGCGGTCCAGGCTGCGGAACACCAGGATCTCATCCACCCGGTTCAGGAATTCCGGGCGGAAGCGGCGGCGCAGCGCGGCAAGGGCGCGGCTGCGGGCTTCCCGCTCCCGCTCGTCCGGGGAAGTCCCCGCGTCGAAGCCCAGACGCGCCCCGGCCTCCGTCCCCAGGTTGCCGGTCATGACCACCAGGGTGTTTTTGAAGTCCGCCCGCCGCCCCTGGGCGTCGGTCAGGCAGCCCTCGTCCAGGATCTGCAAGAGCAGGTCGGAGAAGTCCCCGTGGGCCTTCTCCAGCTCGTCGAACAGCAGCACGCAGTAGGGCTTCCGGCGCAGCTGTTCGGTGAGGGTCCCACCCTCGTCATAGCCCACATAGCCCGGCGGCGCGCCCAGGAGGCGGCTGGCCGCGTGCTTTTCCGCCAGCTCGCTCATGTCCAGGCGGATCAGGGCCTTTTCGTCCCCGAAGACCGCCTCGGCCAGGGCCTTGCACAGCTCGGTCTTGCCCACGCCGGTGGGACCCAGCAGGAGGAAGCTGCCGATGGGCCGCCGGGGGTCCCGAAGCCCCATCCGCCCCCGCCGGACGGCCCGGGCCACGGCGGCCACGGCCTCGTCCTGGCCCACGATCCGGCGGCGCAGGGTCTCCTCCAGGCTCCGGAGCCGTCGGCTCTCCCCCTCGTCCAGGCCCGTGACCGGCACGCCGGTCCAGGCGCTGACCACGGCGGCCACGTCCTCCGCCGTCACCGCGTCCCGCCGGGCCGTCTGCTCCGCGTCCCAAAGCCGCTGCGTCCGGTCCAGCTCGTCCCGCAAAAGCTGTTCCCGGTCCCGGAGCCGGGCCGCCTGTTCGTAGTCCTGGGCGCGCAGGGCCTCCTCCAACTCCGCGTACAGCCCGTCCAGCTCCCCCTCCGCCCGCCGGAGGGCCTCCGGCGGGGTCAGCGCTTCCATGCGCACGGCGGAGGCGGCCTCGTCGATCAGGTCGATGGCCTTGTCCGGCAGGAAGCGCTCGGGGAGATAGCGGACGGAGAGGCGCACCGCCGCGTCGATGGCCCCGTCCGTGATGCGCAGGGCGTGGTGGGCCTCGTAGTGCCGCCGGAGGCCCCGGAGCATGGCGGCGCTCTCCGCCGGGCCGGGTTCCTCCACCCGCACGGGCTGGAAGCGCCGCTCCAGG
>JAFYIF010000360.1 GCA_017538775.1 Oscillospiraceae bacterium
TCGCTGTCCACCTCCTGGAGCAGCACCAGCCCGCAGCCGGATGTGCGCAGCGTTTCGGCGATGCCGGACAGATAGCGCTCCACCGTGGCCTCGTCCGCGGCGCGGGCGTTCTTGCCCCCGTCCATAAAGAAGTCCGAGCCGCTGCCCAGCCCCGCGTAGCCGATGTTCCAGCTGAGGATCGAAAGCGCCTCCCCGGCCCGCAGCGATTCCGCCGCCCCGTCGCTGAGCACCCGGGCGGGCTCCTCGGCAGGGGGGTTATACTCCGTGGCCGTCAGCCAGCCCAGCAGCCCGCCCACGGCCAGCACCAGGACCAGAACGACGAGCCCGATCCCTTTGAATACACGTTTCATGTAGCGCCACCTCCGGTGATGGGTTTGTATGGTAGATCCAGTATAGCAGAGCGGGCACCGCCGCGCAAGCACTGAAAAAACAAGCTGTCATTGCGAGGTGCGGAAAACAAGCTGTCATTGCGAGGAGGCGAAGCCGACGTGGCAATCCCCCCCGACGCCGCGCTTTTTTGGCTCCCTTCTTCAGAAGGGAGCTGTCCTCCACAAGGCGGACTGAGGGTAGCGGTCGGTGCGGAAACGTTCGACCCGGCAACCTCTCCCGGTGCCGCAACCAACAGCAGCGGAATCCTGGGCGGAAGCCTCCCACCGGCGGCAAGCCCCCTGTCCGGTGCCGCGCATCCGCGCGTCCCCGGCCTGTCCCCCCTTCTGAAGAAGGGGGGCATGTTTGGCTCCCTCCCTGCCGGAAAACCGCTTGCCTTTTTCTTCATAATCTGGCATAATCAAACAATAACCCGGCCAAAGCGACGCAAAAGCCCTGTATGGGACAGGAGGCGTACCATGACGACGATTTTTCACCTTTCGGATCTGCACATCGTGACCAGCGGGCACTGGAACGCGCTGCGCGACTGCATTCTCGAGCAGGCGCGCAAGCTCCGGGGCGAGCGGGTGCTGCTGGCGGTCACCGGGGATTTCCACAACTACAATGAGGCGGGCTATCAGAAAGCGTCCGAGTTTTTGAAAAAGCTGATCGCGGAGCTGGGCATCCAAGCCGATGAGGACGTGTTTCTCATCCCCGGCAACCACGATGTGGGCGGGGAAAAGGCGATCCGCGCTTATTTTTCGTCTGACAAAAGCTTTGACTGGGAAGACTGGGATTTCAATCAGGAGACCGCCCGCGCAAAGTTGAAAGATTGCGAGACCGATGACAGACACTACGCAAAGCTTCTCGAAAGACGCCTGAACGCCTACGCGCCCTACTGCGCCTTTGTGCGGGAGCTGGGCGTCTATTCGGCGGATTGCGATCTGTTTCCGGCTACGGTACACGTCCGCTGCTGGAAGAACAGACTGAATATCCTCCACTTGAACACCACACTGGTCTACGAAGCCGGAAAAAAGGGAGATCAGAAGCTGGACACCCAGGCCGCCTCCGGGGACGAGATCTGGGAGGGCTTTGACCCCAACCTCCCGACGCTGGCGCTGGGGCACAACAGCTATTACGATTTGTGCGAGGCGCATCAAAAGAGCTTGTCCGGCGTATTCCGACGGCACGGCGTCTGCGCCTATCTCTGCGGGGACACGCACAGAACGGAGCAGGAGGCGGCGCGGCAGAAGATCCCGTTGAGCTATGGATACAGCACAGAGATCCCCCCGATCCCCAACGTGGTCGGCGTCAAGGGCGCGGCCAACGAGTCGGACACCTATTCGGACTTCGGTCTCTACCTCCACCGCTGGGACGAGAAGACGGGAGAAGTGCGGCCCGAGCTGCTGTCGTGGAAACCGGACCGCAACCAGACCAGCTTTACCCACCTGAGCGAGGAGGGCTGCTACTATATCCCGCGCCTGGACATCCCCTCCATGCGGGAAGAAAACAGAAAGCTGCAGGAGGAGCTGGCACAGCTCCGGGACGCGGCGCAGAAAAAAGAGGGCCCCCCGCCGCCGGACACCGATCTGCTGCGGAAAGCCCAGACCCTGCTCGACAAAGGCAAAGGCGATGAGGCCCTGCAACTGCTCTCCGCCCCGGCGCGTGAGGAGGAGCTGGAAGCAGGAGAAACGGCCACGCGCCGGGGACAGGAGCGTATCCGCCAGTACATTCAGGAAGAACTGCTGAAGATCGAGATCTGGAAGCGGAAGGGCCTGAACCGGGAGACAGTCCCCTTGATCCACGCCGCGTACCGGCATTGCGCCGAGCTGATCCGGAAGCACCGCGTCTCCGTCCATGTCCTTTACGACTATGTCATTTTCCTTTCTGATATCCACGCCCACGCGGAGGCCATCGACACGGCCCAGTGGCTGCTGGCCCACAGCCGTCAGGAACGGGAGCCGGAGGAAACGCTGGCACGGTTGAACAATATCCTGGGCAATCTGCTTGACGATACCAATCAAAAGTCGGAGGCGGAGGAGCGCCACCGGGAGGCGCTGGCGATCTACCGCCGCCTGGCGGAGGCGAATCCCGCGGCATACGAGCCGGACCTGGCCGGGAGCTGCAACAATCTGGGTATTCTGCTCCGCGCCACGAACCGACTGCCGGAGGCGGCGGAGCGCCACCGGGAGGCGCTGGCGATCTACCGCCGCCTGGCGGAGGCGAATCCGGCGGCATACGAGCCGGACCTGGCCAGGAGCTGCACCAA
>JAFYIF010000037.1 GCA_017538775.1 Oscillospiraceae bacterium
CGCGGCCCTGCTTTTTCTCCGGGGGATATTTGTAGGCCACTGCCCAGCGGGGGGCCTTGGCCGTGCTGCCCAGGGCGGCACGCTGGGCCAGGTCGTTCAGTTTGATCACCGCGCCGTCCATCTCATAGGGAAAGGCGTCCCGGTGTTCGCCGATCCAGTCGATCTGTTCCACACAGGCGCGGATGTCGTCATAGAGGCGGAAGGGCACCACCTGGAAGCCCATGTCCCGCAGGGCCTCCAGCGACGCGGCATGGCTGGCGTAGTCCCGGGAGGCCAGCTGCACGTTGTAGACGATCAGGTCCAGCCGCCGCTCTGCCGTCACCCGGGGGTCCAGCTGCCGCAGGGAACCCGCCGCCGCGTTGCGGGGGTTGGCCAGCGGCGGCTCGCCGCGGATCTCCCGCTCGGCGTTCAGGGCCTCGAAATTCTCTTTGGAGATGTAGATCTCCCCCCGGACGATGAGCCGCTCCGGCGCGTCCTTCAGCTGCCGGGGCAGACTGCGGACGGTGCGGAGGTTCTCGGTCACGTCCTCCCCCGTCGTCCCGTCGCCCCGGGTGGCGCCCCGGAAAAAGACTCCGTCCCGGTACTCCACGGCGATGGAAAGCCCGTCAATCTTCGGCTCCACGTCGAACACGCTCTCCCCGTCCACGGCGTTCCGGACCCGCTCCCCGAAGGCAAAGAGCTCCTCCCGGGAAAACACGTCCGTCAGGCTCTCCAGCGGCACCGGATGGGCCACCGGGGAAAACTTCTCGCTGGCCCGGCCGCCCACGCGCTGGGTGGGCGAGTCGGGACTGAGAAACTCCGGGTACTCCCGCTCCAGGTCCGCCAGCTCGTGGATCAGGCGGTCGTATTCAAAGTCGGAGATCGTCGGCGCGTCTTCCTCGTAATAGCGCCGGGCGTGTTCCGCCACCGCTTTGCGCAGCGCTTCCATCTTCTCTTTTGCTTCCGCTCGTTCCATGGGCTCCCTCCCAATTCATGTATGTATCCGGCACGCGCCCCACGATCAGGGTCTCTGCCACCAGAATGTCAGTCTCCACGCGGCTGCTGACGCTGCCCCAGGGAATGAAGAGGTCGATGTCCACGGCGGCCTTCACCACCAGGGCGTGACGGGTCTGGTTGATGCCGGTGGAGCTGAGCTGGGACAGCAGCTTCACGTCCGGGGAGGTCATCAGCCCCACCCGGAAGCGCAGCTCCGGGCCGCGCCCCAGCAGCAGATTGGCCCCCAGGAAATCCCCCAGGTTGACGTGGAGGTCCAGGTCCCCCCGCTCCGCCGCCTCGGTGATCTCCCGGAGGACGCGGGCCGTGAAGCGGTTGACCTGGGATGCGCGGGTGGTGACGGCGGTGATGGCGCCGTCCTCGTCCGTGTGCAGGGTGACGAAGTCCTCATAGGCCCAGTCCTCCTCCCGCAGCACCCGCTCCACCGCCGCGCCCATGGCCAGCGTCACCATGTCCCGGGCGTCGGACAGCACCGTGCCCCGGCCCAGCTCGTGCAGATAGAGGCCCACCCAGTAGAGCAGCGCGGCGAATAGCAGCGCCAGCAGCAGCGCCAGGCGCTTCCCGCGCCCGCGCCGCCGCGGCTTTCGGATGTGCAGACCGGAACGGACCGGAGCGGACACTTGCCTCACCTCAAGGGCAAGGATATGCCCCGTTTCCCGCTTTTATTCCAGTTCTTCCACGATTTTGCGGAAGGTGTTGCCCCGCTGGGCGAAGTTTTTGAACTTGTCGAAGGAGGAACAGGCGGGGCTCAGCAGCACCACGTCCCCCTCCTTTGCCGCCCGGGATGCGGCCAGCACCGTGTCTTTGAAGTCCTCCAGCACCGTGACGGGCAGGGCCTCCGGGTCATAGCCCGGGGCGCGCAGCACTGCGTCCCGGATCTTCTCCGCCGTTTCCCCCACCAGGTACAGGGCCTTGACGTGCTGCACGATCTCCTCGGCAAGGCCGTCGAAGGGAATCAGCTTGTCGTGGCCCCCGGCGATGAGGATCACCTTATCCGGGAAGCTGCGCAGACCCGCCGTGGTGCGGGAGGGGCTGGAGGCGATGGAGTCGTTGTAGTAGCGGACGCCCCGCAGGGTGCGGACCAGTTGGATGCGGTGTTCCACGCCGGTGAAGCTCTGAGCCACGGCGCGGCAGTGCGCCCGGCTCACCAGGCCGTCCACGGCGGCGAAAGCGGTCATGTAGTTTTCCACATTGTGCAGCCCCGGCAGCAGGATGTCCTCCCGGTCCAGGAAGGCCTCCCCGTCCCGCCAGATCACGCCGTCGTGGAAGCAGTAGCCGTGGTCGGGCACGGACTGCCGGGAAAACCAGCAGACCTCCCGCCCGCTCTCCCGCCCCCAGGCGGCGGTGTAGGCGTTGTCCAGATTCAGCACCAGCCGCGCCCCGGGCTTCTGGTGGAGGTAGATGTTCTGCTTGGCCGACGCGTAGTCTTCAAAGCTGGGGTGTACGTCCAGGTGGTTGGGGGCCAGATTGGTCACCACGGCCACGTCCGGGGCGCAGTGCATCCCGTGGAGCTGGAAGCTGCTGAGCTCCAGCACTGCAAAGTCCTCCGGGCGGAAGTCGGGCAGCTCGCACAGCAGCGGCTTGCCGATGTTGCCGCCCAAATGGACCCGGAAGCCCTCCGCCTCCAGCAGTTTCGCGATCAGGGTGGAAGTCGTGGTCTTGCCGTCCGAGCCGGTGACGGCCACGGTGCGGCAGGGGCAGAGGGAGAAGAAGACCTCCATCTCGCTGGTGACAAGGGTATGCGCCCCCAGGCCCGGGCGCAGTTTGTCCGGGTGCAGGCCCGGCGTGCGGAACAGCAGGTCGTAGTCCAGGGATTTCAGATAGTCCTCCCCCAGCACCCAGCGGACGCCCAGGGCGGACAGCTCCGCGTAGGCTTCCGGCTGTGTCCGGTCGTGGGCGGTCACGTCGATGCCCTGCTCCGCCAGCAGCCGCAGCAGCGGCAGATTGCTGACCCCGACGCCCACCACGGCCACGCGCTTGCCCCGCAGGCTCTCGATGTATTCCGATAAGGTCAAAAGAAACGTCCCCTTTTTGTTTGGTTTGTGTCGTTCTATTATAATCGCTCCCCGGCACGAACACAACATTTTTTGTTGCGCAGAAAAGGCACCGTCCCCTGGGCAGGAGACGGCGCTGATGGGAAAGCCGGCTTGCGCCTCGGATTCACCGGACCCGGGCAAAAACGTCCTCCAGTCGGATGGTCAGATCGTCAAACAGGCTGCACGAAAACTCCGTAACGACAGCCGCTCGTTCCTCCGGCTTCATCGTTTCCAGCATCCAGTCGGGCAGAATGGCGTAGGCCTCGTGCAGATGCAGTTTCCCGTCGCGCAGCAGATACTGCTCCACCGTTTTGTTTGCAGGGTCCACGATCCAGTACTCCCGGACGCCGTACTTCTCATAGGCGTCCTTCTTCTGGCCGCGGTCATACCGGGCCGTGCTGGGAGAGAGGATCTCCACGACCAGGTCCGGCGCGCCGTACACGCCGTTCGGCCTGATTTTGTCCGGGTCGCAGACCACCATGCCGTCCGGGATGTACTGGTTTTCTTCTGAGAGATAAAGATCGACGCCATCCGCGAACGCCTCACAGGGTTTTCCTTTCAGAAAGCTGCCAAAGATGGTATAGATGTTGCCGGAAACCCGGCTGTGGTTGATCGCAGGCCGCGGCGACATGGCGACGAGTTTTCCGTCGATCAGTTCCTCCCAAAATTCTTCCCGATATGCCAGGTTCTGGTTCATGACGCTCCCCTTTCCGCCGCCCGGGCGGCTGCCTTTGTTCTGTCGTTCATTGTTCCCCTTTATTATAATCGGTCTCCGGGCCGAACACAACATTTTTTGTTGACTTTCCGCCCGGCGCTTTGATATAATCGCTTGCGCAAGCAGGCTGAGCGACCGCGGGCATGAGCCGAAAGGCTGTGCGTGAGGAAAGTCCGGGCTCCGCAGGGCAAGGATAACGGGTAACGCCCGCCAGGGGTGACCCTCGGACAAGTGCAACAGAGAGATACCGCCCCGGCGCTCCCGCGCCCGGGGTAAGGGTGGAAAGGCGAGGTAAGAGCTCACCCGCCGCGTGGAGACACGTCGGCGCTGTAAACTCTATCCGGAGCAACGCCGTGGAGGAACAAAAGGTCGGCCCGACCGTTCCGGGGAGGCGGCTTGAGCCTGCCAGCAATGGCAGGCCACAGACAGATGGTCGTTCAGGGACCCGCAAAAGGTCCCGGACAGAACCCGGCTTACAGGCCCGCTTGCGTTTGATATGGGGGACCCGGGAGAAAAAGCCCGTATCCCCCGCTTTTTCTTCCGACAAGGAAGCTGCGAAAAAAATCTGAAAAAAGCAAAAAAAGATGTTGACATTCCGGGGGAGCGGTGCTATTATGATTAAGCACTTCGGGTGCGGGACACAAAAGAATGTGCGCGAGTGGTGGAATTGGTAGACTCGCCGGCTTCAGGTGCCGGTGCTCATTCCGGGCGTGGGGGTTCGACTCCCCCCTCGCGCACCAAAACAGCACGCTGATTTTGTAATAATCAGCGTGCTGTTGTTTTTTGATTCGGGAAAATGCCATGAGCTACCTTGACGTTTACTATCACAACTACAACGAAGAGGGTCGCCTTCTCTCCCGTCACGGGCAGGTTGAATACCTCACTACCATGAAGTATATTCATGAGTTCCTCTCCCGGAGCGCAGAGTCCAGCGTTCTGGAGGTCGGCGCAGGGACCGGTCGATACAGCGTTGCGCTGGCAAAGCAGGGCTTTCGTGTGACAGCCGTGGAACTGGTCTCTCACAATCTGGAGTTGCTGAAAGCAAAGCTGGACGGCTCGGAGCCGATCACCGCGCTGCAGGGCAATGCTTTGGATCTTTCCTTTCTGCCGGACGCGGCCTTTTCTTTGACCATGCTGCTCGGCCCGATGTATCACCTTTACACGAAAGAAGACAAAAGAAAGGCGCTTTCCGAGGCCGTTCGCGTAACGAAACCGGGCGGTACGATCATGGTCGCGTACTGTATGAACGAGCCGACGGTCATTCAGTACATCTTCGGAATGAAGCATCTGCGCGAGGTCATGGCGTGCAACATGCTCACGCCGGACTGGCATTGCATCAGCGAACCGAAGGAGATCTTTGAACTGGTGCGCACAGAGGATATCGCCGCTCTGAATGCCGGTTTTCCGGTGGAGAGAATCAAACTTGTCGCCACAGACGGAGCCACAAACTATATGCGGGAGTGCATCGACACGATGGACGACGAGACCTTTGGCAAATGGCTGGAGTATCACTTCGCCATTTGTGAGCGTCAGGACCTCATCGGCGCTTCTAATCACACTTTGGATATCCTCAGAAAAAGAGGATGAATCCGCCATCAGAAACAGCAGAATGATACAATGTATCGTTCTGCTGTTTCTATATCTTTCTTCTTTTTTGAACAGATATGTCTGATGGTTCGCAGTGTTCCTGTGCGCACACCCACGCTCCCCCTCTGCGCGACAGTTTGTTGCTTTCGTGCAAAGGGGGGAGCGTTTCATGATTCACTGTTGAGTCGCAGCGAACCATCCCCGATCTTTTATTCCCGCTGCGCCTGCATCGGATCGTAGACCGCCGCGATGGGCGCCAGGGTCCCGTCGCAGAAGAAGGCCCGGATCACGGCGGCGCCGTTCCCCTTTTGCAGCGGCAGCGTGACGCTGTCCGTCCCGTAAAAGAGGTCCGCCTTCGCCGTGCTGACGCCGAGGCATTTGCCCTCCGCGTCGTAATATGCCAGGAAAATGTTCCCCTCGTCGAGTTCCCCGTAGCTTGTGAGCGTGAAGGTGATCTTCTCCGCCGCGGCATACTCCTGCGTGGGTTCGCCGTTTTCGTCAGTCAGCAGGGCTGCGGTGTCCACAGGTTACGTGCGGGTAAAGGTGTATTCCTCCCGCAGCTCCGCGCTGCAGACGCCGTTTTCGTTCACGCAGTCGGCCCGCAGCACCGTGTCGCCTCCGATGGCCA
>JAFYIF010000038.1 GCA_017538775.1 Oscillospiraceae bacterium
GAGATCACCATGCCGGAGCCGGAGGCGGTCTGGAGTGCGCTGAACGCGGAGAACAAGGTCTCCCTGTACGCAAAGGTGGGCGACACGGTGACACTCTTCAACAAGCACCTGGGGGACTGAGGCATGAAGGTATTTGAACTGAAATACGGCTGCAACCCCAACCAGAAGCCCGCCCGCATCTATATGAAGGACGGGCGCGAGCTGCCCGTCACGGTTCGGAACGGGCGGCCCGGCTACATCAACTTTCTGGACGCCCTGAACGCCTGGCAGCTGGTGCGGGAGCTGAAAGAGGCCACGGGCCTGCCCGCCGCCGCCAGCTTCAAGCACGTCTCCCCCGCCGGGGCCGCCGTGGGCCTTCCCCTCAGCGACACCGACCGGGCCATGTACTTCGTGGCGCCGGACGCGGCGCTCAGCCCCATCGCCTGTGCCTACATCCGGGCCAGGGGCGCCGACCGCCTCTGCTCCTACGGCGACTGGGCGGCCCTCAGCGAGGTCTGCGACGCCGCCACGGCCAGCTATCTCAAGGGCGAAGTCAGCGACGGCATCATCGCCCCGGGCTACACCGAGGAGGCCCTGGCCATCCTCCGCGCCAAGAAGAAGGGCGGCTACAACGTGGTCCAAATCGACCCGGACTATGAACCGGCCGCGCTGGAGACCAAGGACGTGTTCGGCGTCAGCTTTGAGCAGGGGCACAACACGGTCAGGATCGACGAGAGCCTGCTCACCAATCTGGTCAGCGCCAACAAGGTTTTGCCGGAGTCGGCGAAGCGGGACATGATCGTGGCCCTCATCACCCTGAAATACACCCAGAGCAACTCCGTCTGCTACGTCAAGGACGGACAGGCCATCGGCGTGGGGGCCGGGCAGCAGAGCCGCATCCACTGCACCCGCCTGGCCGGGAGCAAGGCCGACAACTGGTATCTGCGGCAGAGTCCCCAGGCGCTGGGCCTCCGCTTCGTGGACGGCATCCGCCGCCCGGACCGGGACAACGCCATCGACGTGTACCTTTCCGACGAGTACGAGGACGTGCTGGCCGAGGGGGTCTGGCAGACCGTTTTCCAGGAGAAGCCCCCGGTGTTCACCGCGGCGGAGAAAAAGGCCTGGATCGCCACGCAGCGCGGCGTCACCGTGGGCAGCGACGCCTTCTTCCCCTTCGGGGACAACGTGGATCGCGCCCGGAAGAGCGGGGTCCAGTACATCGCCGAGCCGGGCGGGTCCATCCGGGACGACAACGTGATCGCCACCGCCGACAAATACGGGATGGTTTTGGCTTTCACCGGACTGCGCTTGTTCCACCACTAAAATAGAGCGAATAGGTAATAAGTACTTCAAGCTGCTTATTACCTATTCTTTGGATTATGACAAAATGAAACTGAATGAACGGGAGGAGCGAAACGTGAATATCATGGTCATCGGCGGCGGAGGCCGCGAACATGCCATTATCAAGAAGCTGGCGGAGAACCCCACGGTGGACTGGATCTATGCCCTGCCGGGCAACGGCGGCATGGCCGAGGACGCGGACTGCGTGCCCATCTCCGCCACGGACATCCCGGCCCAGGTGGCCTTTGCCAAAAGCCACGCCATCGACTACGCGGTGGTGGCCCCGGACGACCCCCTGGCCCTGGGCGCGGTGGACGCGCTGACGGCGGCGGGCATCCCCTGCTTTGGCCCCACGGCGGCGGCGGCGCGGATCGAGTCCAGCAAGGTCTTCGCCAAGAACCTGATGAAGAAATACAACATCCCCACCGCCGAGTACGCGGTGTTCTCCGACCCGGAGGAGGCGCAGAACTACATCCTCTCCTGCCCCCTGCCCGTGGTGGTCAAGGCCGACGGCCTGGCCCTGGGCAAGGGCGTGGTCATCGCGGAGACCCGGGAGGCCGCCGTCCGCGCGGTGAAAGCCGCCATGGAAGACCGGGTCTTCGGCGACAGCGGGGCTCGGATCGTGGTGGAGGAATACCTGACCGGGCCGGAGGTCAGCGTGCTGGCCTTCACCGACGGGAAGACCGTGGTGCCCATGGTGTCCTCCATGGACCACAAGCGCGCCCAGGACGGGGACCAGGGCCTGAACACCGGCGGCATGGGCGCCGTGGCCCCGAACCCCTATTACACCCGCACCATCGCCAAGCTCTGCATGAGCCGCATCTTTGAGCCGACCCTGAAGGCCATGGAGGCGGAGGGCTGTCCCTTCCGGGGCTGCCTCTACTTCGGCCTGATGCTGACGCCCAAGGGGCCGCAGGTCATCGAGTACAACTGCCGCTTCGGCGACCCGGAGACCCAGGTGGTGCTGCCGCTGCTGAAAAGCGACCTGCTCACCGTCATGCTGGCCACCACCAACGGCACCCTGGCGGAGACCCCCGTGGAATGGCACGACGCGGCCTCCTGCTGCCTGATCCTGGCCAGCGAGGGCTACCCCGCCTCCTACGAGAAGGGCTATCCCATCACCATGACAGAGGAAGCCCGCGCCCACGCCTACATGGCCGGGACGAAGCTGGAGGGCAGACAGCTTGTGACCAACGGGGGCCGCGTTCTCGGCCTCACCGCCACCGCCGACACCCTGCGCGACGCGATCGACGAAGCCTATCGCCTGAGCCTGGGCGTGCAGTTCAAAAACAAATACTACCGCCGGGACATCGGCGCAAAGGCACTGGAAGCCAAGGGAGTCGATCACAGATGGTCTACCGCGTATATTCCGAAAAAAAGCCAGGGCTGAACCCGGAGGCCGAGGCGCTGGCGGCCGACTGCCGCCGCTTTCTCGGCATCCAGGGCTTGCAGAACGTCCGCATCTGGAACCGCTATGACGCGGAGGGGCTGGACGCGGCCCTCTTCGACTACGCCCGCACGGCGGTCTTCTCCGAACCCCAGCTGGACGCCGTCTCCGACGCGGCGGACACGGCGGGGGCCGACGCGGTCTTTGCCGTGGAGCCGCTGCCGGGCCAGTTCGACCAGCGGGCCGACTCCGCCGCCCAGTGCATCCAGCTTCTGAGCCTGGGGGAGCGCCCCCTGATCCGCACGGCCAAGGTCTACGCCCTCTACGGCAGCTTCAGCCCGGCGGAGCTGGAAAAGGTCAAAGCCTACGTCATCAACCCGGTGGAGTGCCGGGAGGCCGGTCTGGACAAGCCGGAGACCCTGCGCCTGGAGACCCCGGTGCCGGAGCCGGTGGAGGTCCTGCGGGGCTTCATCGGCCTGGATACGGCGGGGCTGCGGGCGCTGCTGGAGCGGCTGGGCCTGGCGATGGATCTGGAGGACCTGTGCTTTTTGCAGTCCCATTTCCGTGACACGGAGCGCCGGGACCCCAGCATCACCGAGGTCCGGGTGGTGGACACCTACTGGTCCGACCACTGCCGCCACACCACCTTCTCCACCGTGCTGGACGAAGTTTCCATTGACGACCCGGCGGTGCAAAATGCCTACGACCGCTACCGCGCCCTGCGGCGGGAGGTCTACGGGGCCGAGGGCGCGGCAAAGCGGCCCGAGACCCTGATGGACATC
This sequence comes from Oscillospiraceae bacterium, assembly GCA_017538775.1. Taxonomy (GTDB): domain Bacteria; phylum Bacillota; class Clostridia; order Oscillospirales; family Oscillospiraceae; genus RGIG7114. Next base: position 3,490 of record JAFYIF010000038.1, read on the forward strand.
GCCACGCTGGGGGCAAAGGCCCTCAAGCGCCGGGGGATGCTCCCGGAGCTGGACGAGAGCGAGGAGATCAACGCCTGTTCCATCCACGTTCCCGCTCAAATCGACGGGGAGGAGCAGGACTGGCTGCTGATGTTCAAAAACGAGACCCACAACCACCCCACGGAGATTGAGCCCTTCGGCGGCGCGGCCACCTGCATCGGCGGCTGCATCCGGGACCCCCTCTCCGGGCGGGCCTGGGTCCACCAGGCCATGCGCGTCACCGGCGGCGGCGACCCCCGGGCGGAGCTCTCCGACACCCTCCCCGGCAAGCTGCCCCAGCGCAAGCTGGCCCAGACCGCCGCGGCGGGCTATTCCTCCTACGGCAACCAGATCGGCCTGGCCACCGGCCATGTGGCCGAATACTACCACCCCGGCTACATCGCCAAGCGCCTGGAGTGCGGCGCTGTGGCGGCGGCGGTCCCGGCGGCCAACGTGCGCCGGGAGCGCCCCGCGCCCGGGGACCTGGTGCTGCTTTTGGGCGGGCGCAC
>JAFYIF010000039.1 GCA_017538775.1 Oscillospiraceae bacterium
CCTCCGGTAGGGGCCGGCGTCCAGCTCATGGCCGGGCCCGGCAGCAACGCCCGCGACAACCGCCCACCTCCGGCGAATCCGTAGCCGTTTGCGGTTTCGCCGTCGGTCGGCACACAAACACCACAGCGCCGCTTGCTTTGGAAACGCGCAAGATAGCGCTTGCTTTTTTGGGGTCCTGCGATTATACTAAAAGTAACAGGTGCTGTCCGCTGTCCCGGAACGCTGACGCGCCGGATGAGAGCAAGCCTGGCTGTTTTGTGGTTTTTCGGTGCTGAAGAAGGAGGTCTCTCATGAAGAAACGCTATCAGGAAGCGGAGCTGGAAATCATCGCCTTCGACGCGGAGGATGTGATCATCACATCCGGCTGTTCGGTCGAATGTGTGAACGAATGTCCGCGTGAAACGGAGATCCTCCGATGACCGGCGGGGACCCTGCGGTCTCCGTGTTCCGGCGTCGGAAAGGTCCATGCGCACGATGGCGAAAGGCTGTATGGCCCGGGTGGCCGTATGGCCTTCCGCGTTTCTGAGAGGGGGAAGCCATGCGCATCCTGCGAGCGGGGGCTAACGCGGTCGAAACGCTCATCGCGCAAAAACCGCAGGCCCAGCGGAGATACCGGCTTTCGCGCTACGCCTGGCCACATGCGGAAGGGGGCCGCTTCCTGCTGCTGCACACCATGACCCGGGAGGTCCTGGAACTGACGGCGGCGGAATGGGCGGCGGTCTCCCGATTCCGGGGCGATCCCCTTCCCTTTGAACTGCTGGTGCATAGCGGCCTGCTTACGCTGGCGGAGAAGCGCTATCTGGTGGAGGAGGACTGCGACGAAGCACGGGGCTATGCCCTGGCGCTGTTCCTCCTGAACACCATGCACGGGCGGAAGCCCGGCTATACCGGCTATACCATCCTGCCCACCACCGGCTGCAACGCCCGCTGCGTCTACTGCTATGAGGCGGGCATGGCCGCCCGGACCATGACGGAGGCCACCGCGGACCGTCTGGCGGACTTCATCTGCGAGACGAAGCGGGAGGGTCCGGCGAAGCTGCGCTGGTTCGGGGGGGAACCCCTCGCCGCCGTCCCCGTCATCCGCCGCATCTGCTCCGCGCTGGAGCGCCGGGGCGTGGACTTTGTCTCGGGCATGGTCACGAATGCCAGTCTGATGACTCCGGCCCTGGCCCGGGAGGCAAAGGAGCGCTGGCATCTGCGGGAGGCCCAAGTCTCCCTGGACGGGGCCCGGGAGGACTACGCCGCGCGCAAGCGCTATGCGCAGCCGGACCGGCACAACTACGACGGGGTTATGCTTGCCATCCGCTCCCTGGCCGAGCTGGATATCCGGGTGCGTCTGCGGGTCAATGTGGACATGGACAACCTCTCCCGGCTGGACGGCTTTCTGGAGGAAATGGCGGCGGAGTTCGGGGGGATGCACGCCGTCTCCCTGTACTTAGCGCCCCTGTTCCAGGCCCAGTCGGGCACGGACAGCGCGCCCCTGCTCGAGACCGTCTTCGCCCTCCGCGACAGGATCCGCGCCCTGGGGCTGGCCCGCGCCGAGGGCGAGAACAAGCCCACGCTGCGTCTGCGCTATTGCATGGCAGACGGCCTGGAAGACAGCGTGGTGATCTCGCCGGAGGGGCTGCTCTATGCCTGCGAACATCTGCCCGGGCAGAGGCCCTGGGGCAGCATCTTTGACGGCGTGACCGACGGGGCGCTGTACGCGGCGGCGCGCAGCCCCCGGGAGATCGACCCCCAGTGCGCGGACTGTCCCTTCCTCCCCCGCTGCACCCCCTTTTACCGGCGCGGCTGTCCCGACTGGTCCGCGTCCTGCCGGATGTGGGCACAGCTGGAAACAGAGGAGGAACTGCGGCTGCTGCTGCGCGGCGCGGAGGCGGATGACGATGCGGGCGTGTTATAAGCTCGCCGGGCTGACGGTGGCGGTGAGCACCCGGTACCCGGAGACCCACAGGCTCTGGGCGGCGTACCGGACAGACGAGGAACCGTCGGTTTTTTCGGTGGAGACCGGGCCTTCGGACCTGGCCCTGGAGGAGGCCCTGGTTCTGCGGGAGGCGGCCCGGGACGGGAGTCCCGTTCCGCGCTATTCCCCCGGCACGCTGGAACAGACGGCGGTCTACCGGAAGATCGCCGATGGGATGCCCGCCTATGACCGGCTGGTGTTCCACGGCTCCTGCGTGGCCGTGGACGGGCGGGGCTATCTGTTCGCCGCGCCGTCGGGCACGGGCAAGTCCACCCATGCCGCGCTGTGGGGGGAACTGCTGGGCGCGCGGGCTGAAATTGTGAACGACGACAAGCCCATGCTGCACATCCGGGCGGACGGGGTGACGGCCTACGGCACGCCGTACACCGGCAAGCATGGGCGGGGCCGGAACATGGCCGTGCCATTGCGGGCAACCTGTCTGCTGGAACGGGCGGCGGAAAACCGCATTTCGCCCATCTCGTGGGATGCGGCCTATCCGCTGCTGCTGCAGCAGGTCTACCGCCCCCGGGACGCATCGGCGCTGGAACAAACCCTGCGCCTGCTGGACCGGCTGGCCCGGGGCGTCCGGCTGTACCGCCTGGGCTGCACGCCGGAGCTTTCGGCGGCGGAAGTCGCCTGGAACGCCATGGGAGGAGAAAAAGATGAAACTGAACAGCGGCTTTCTGGTCCATAAGGACGGGGATACCACCTTCGTGGTGTCCATGGGCG
>JAFYIF010000040.1 GCA_017538775.1 Oscillospiraceae bacterium
GGATCTGGTCCGCGAGCATCAGCGGCCCGTTCTCGTCGATGCTGACGCAGCGCCAGAGGATCGGCGCGCCGTAATAGCTGCCCATTTGCAGATAGTCGCCGAGCTTGATCTCGTAACGCCGATCCAGCGGCTCGATCACGAGCTCCTTCAAAGGCGTACCGCTCTGATCGTAGACAGCGCCGCCACTGAGATACGCGCCCTCGGGGGTGGTGAGCTCGCAGCCCTCCAGGCTGATCCCGCCGGTGAAATCCCGCACGGCCACGGCTGAGGCCGCTTTGGCGGAGACGAAGGAATCTACGATCTCCAGCTGCGTCTGATTGCCGGCGACGCCGCTCATCGCCAGGCCCGCGCCGTCCACGTACAGCTCCGCGTTCAGGATCGTGAGCTTCGTCGATACGCTCAGCGCAGGGAAATCCGTTCCCGTGTTTTGGAGCGTCAGCCGTTTGCCGGTGAGAACGGTGTCGGCCAGCAGCGAGACGCAGCCGCGGTCGCCGATCAGCGTGGAATCCCACTCCGACTCGATCTTCAGCCCGCTGATGGCGCTTTTGATCACATAGTCCGAGGGATAGTTGCAATAGCCGTCCACGGTCAGGGTGTTTGTGCGCTTGTTGTAGCGGAACACCCCGTCGCCCAGGATGTCCGCGCGGTTGTCGTCCGTCACCTGCACGCCCGCGATCCACAGCTCATAGACCTCCGAGCCGGTGCCCAGCGCGGAGAGCGGGAAGACGCTCAGCGCCAGCGCCAGGGTGAGCAGCAGGGTCAGGAGTCGTTTTGTTCTTCTGGTTTTCATCGCTTCTACCTCCGTATGCTAGGATCGTTTCATGCGTTCCGCCATTCGGCGAAGTCCGCGACGGGCCTGTTTTCGCTGTCCAGCAGGAAAAGCCGGTACGCTGCGGCCCCGCCGTGGACGGCGATGCTGTCTGTCACGCTGCCGCCGTCGCCCGTCAGGGGTTTGGAGCCTGTCTCCAGCAGCCGTCCCGCCGCGTCGTAGGCCGCGGCCACCAAAAGGAGCGTTTCCCCGTCGGCGGGCAGGCGGTCGATCTGATACCGGAGCTTGTCGGTGCTGCAGGAGAGGATCGTCAGCTTCGGCGTCCGGCGGAACACCACGCGCTTGGCCAGATTCCCAGCCCCGTCCGTGAGGCTGCCGTCCGCGTCCAGGCCCCAGGGCACGGGCTCCTGGACGGCGCTGCCGTGGAGCTCGATTCCGCTCCGGAAGCTGGCGATCGCGCCGCTATACTCGTCGATGCTCAGACACTCCGCGGTGACGACGCTCCCCTCCACCACCAGGCTGGCGCTGCCGCCGCCCTGGAGCGCGTTTTTGCCCGCGTGCCGCAGCGTCAGGCCGTCCAACTCCAAAAGCGTCAGCGTGCTGTCCCAAACCTCGATGCAGGCGCCCATGACCCATTCCTCACATTCCAATGTCAGGGTCTTTCCCTGCATGGCGTTGATCGTCGTGTCGCCGCGCAGCTCGAAGATCGGGTACATGGCCCCGTCCGGCATCCGCAGCGTCGTGTCCCCGTGGACGGAGATGCGCAGGCCCTCGATGGAGCTGCGGACCAGGGGGGCGTAGCCCGTGCCGGTATAGCTGCCGCCCCGGATGTACAGGATGTTCGACACGGCGTTGTAGAAGAGGATGTCGTTCTTGTGCGACAGCCAGTTCCGCGCGGTGATCCGCTCCCCGTCGATCCAGATGTCGTAGGGCTGGCTCCAGGTGACGGACACGCGGCTGGAAATGTGCCCTTCCGCGTCCACGATCGCGCCGCTGTCCACGTAGCCGTTCCACGGCACCGTCAGCTCGGCGTTGACCTCGTCCCACCAGATGTAGTCGAAGCCCGTGACCGCGCCCCCGGCGCTCACCGCCGTGAGCGATTTTTCGATGTAGAGCGTTCCGTTGCCGCCCAGGATGCCGCCGGTTTCGCCGGATACGTTCATTTTTTCGAGATCCACGGTCAGCCGCTTCCCGTCGCGCACCTCGATCCCCACGCCGTGCTCCGAAACCAGCCGCAGGCTCCCCGCGCCTTCCATCGTCGTGTGTCCGTGGAGCTCCAGGCAGCTCCCCGGGCTTTGGAGCGTCCGCTCGACGTTCTCCCCGTCCACCACGATTCGCAGCTCCGGGACATAGCTGACGATCATGGCCCCGTCGGTGTAATCGCTCTCGTGGGAGTCCAGGATGCCCAGGGTCTGCGTATCCGGGTCGTAGCAGAAAGCGCCGTCGCCCGTCGGGTCGAGGGCGTTCAGGCGGTCGAGCTGCACCCCGTCGATCCAGATGTCATAGGGCGCTCCGGCGGGGGTGACGAGGAAGCGGACCCGGTAGTTGAAGGGCGTGAAGTAGTCGCCCTCTCCACGCGGGCGGATGCGGAACAGGACGGTGTATTCTTCGCCCTCCTCGGTGGGCCAGGCGTCGTCATAGCGGTACAGATACGGGCCGCTGTTCTCCTCCCAGTCCGGCATATAATACGGCAGACCGGTGACGTGTCGGCTCCCGATGGCCAGCCGGGTCGGCAGCGTGCCGGTCCAGTCGTAGCTGAAATAGGCCGCCTGCCCCGCCGCGTGGTCCTCCGGCTCCGTGTATTTCCAGGCCGCATCCGGCAGCGGGAAGGCCAGGTCCGTGGGGCGCACCAGTCCCCCCGGCCTGACGACGGCACGCCCGTCCAGCGGCTCCTTGTCGGGCAGGAGATAGACGGTCCGCTTGCTGGCCACCCGGGGCTGGTCCTCCACCACCAGGGTGACCTTGTGGGTCACGGTCCTGTATTTGCTGCCGCTGAGCGCCATGGTGACCCGGATGTAGAAGGTGCATTCGCCCTTGTCCGAGGCTTTGACGGTGTAGCAGGGATTCAGATTGTGTTCGGTCCCGGCGCCCAGTTCCGTATAGCCGTAATACAAAAAGCGCCCCGGGCGGCTGGGCTGGACGCCGATGTGGAACCAGTCCGGCTTTTCCCCATAGAACACCTCGGCGCTGTATGCGCGGGCGGAATAGGCGTCGGACTTGAAATAGGCCGTCAGCCCCGCGTAATCCAGCGCGAAGGGCTCCGGCCGCTGGTATTCGAGCCTCTGGCCCACATAGAGGTAGATCGTCTCGCTGGAATCCGCTGAAAGCGCCCACGCCGCCGCAGGGAGCAGCCCGATCCCAAGCGCCAGCGTGAGGATCAGGGA
>JAFYIF010000041.1 GCA_017538775.1 Oscillospiraceae bacterium
CAAACTCCCGCGTCCCCTGTGTTATCCCCTGTGTGTTATCCCCTGTGCTATCGTGCGATCGTCCTCCCCAAAAATAATGGTTGACAAGCGCGGCTCCGTCCCCTATAATATCAAGGCGACGAATGGACAGCCGTGCATTTTTGCGGTTTTTTTCATGAGGTAAGCTATGTGGCTGGATTTGAGCAGGATCATTGAGACCCCGGGCGCGTCCCTCCCCTTCGAGACGGAGCTGGACGCGGCGCTGCTGGCCTCCGACGCCATCCTGTCCTTCCCCGTGCCCCCCACGGCCCGGGGCCAGGTGGTCAACACCGCCGGACTGCTGGACCTCCACGCCCACATCCGGGGCCGGATGCGCTGCCGCTGCGACCGCTGCGGGGCGGAGTTTGAGCGGGAGCTGGACCAGCCCGTGGACCAGCCGCTGGCCGCCGACCTCCCGGAGGACAGCGACAGCGACGCCTACCCCGTGGAAGACAACGGCATCGACGCCGCCGCGCTGCTGGAGAGCTGCTTCCTCCTGGACCGGGAGATGAAGACCCTCTGCCGCCCCGACTGCGCCGGCCTCTGCCCGCGCTGCGGCCGGAATCTCAACGAGGGGCCATGCGGCTGTCAGCCCACGCCAGATCCAAGATTTGCTGTTCTGGAACAGCTTTTGGATAGATAAATCAGTGCTATACACAGAGAATGCTGTTTTCGTTCAGCAGGGAAGTAGGAGGTAAATCAAGATGGCAGTTCCCAAGAGAAAGGTTTCCAAAGCGAGACGTGACAAGCGCAGAAGCAACGTGTGGAAGCTGGAGACGCCCAACATCGTCGCCTGCCCCAACTGCGGCGCCTATCATCTGCCCCACCGCGTCTGCAAGGCCTGCGGGATGTACAATGGCCGTCAGGTGCTGGCCGTTGACGCCGGGAAGTAATCGAAACGGAAAACCGGAGGCTGAAAGCGCCTCCGGTTTTGTTTCCGTGTCCGGGGAGGCCCGCCCATGAAAAACATCGTCCGGCGCGCCGACCCCGGCGGGCCGCTGCGCGGAAAAGTCCGGCCCGGCTGGGAACTGCTGGCCATCAACGGCAAGCCCATCGCCGACGTGCTGGATTACAAATACTATTCTTATGAATCGCACTTGCTGATGCAGTTCCGCACGCCGGAGGGGAAAAACCGCCTGATCCGGGTGAAGAAGCCGGAGGGCATGGACCCGGGCCTGGAGTTCGAGACCTACCTGATGGACGCGCCCCGCTCCTGCGCCAACCGCTGCATCTTCTGTTTCATCGACCAGAACCCCCCGGGGATGCGCAAAAGCATCTATTTCAAGGACGACGATGCCCGCCTCAGCTTCCTGATGGGCTGTTACATCACCCTGACCAACCTGAGTCCCCGGGAGATCCAGCGGATCATCGACCTGCGCATCTCCCCGATCAACATCTCCGTCCACGCCACGGACCCGGAACTGCGGGTGGCCATGCTGGGCAACCGCCGGGCCGGGGAGGTGCTGGAGCTCATGGGGCGCTTCGCCGCGGCGGGCATCACGATGAACTGCCAGATCGTCTGCTGCCCCGGCTGGAACGACGGCGCGGCCCTGGACCGGACCATGCGCGACCTGGCCGCCCTGCACCCGGCGGTGCGCAGCGTCTCCATCGTGCCGGTGGGCCTGACGAAGCACCGGCGCGGCCTGATGGAGCTGCGGCCCTTCACCCCCGCGCTGGCGCGGGAGACCGTGGCCCAGGTGGAGCGCTTCGGCGCGGACTGCCGAAAAAAGCTGGGGGCGCGGGTCTTCTACTGCTCCGATGAGCTGTACATCCGGGCGGGCTTGCCCCTGCCGGAGGACGCCTTTTACGAGGGCTATCCCCAGCTGGAAAACGGCGTGGGGATGCTGCGGCTGCGGGAGACGGAGTTCCGCAGCGCCCTGAGCTTTGCCGGGGACGCGGACGGCGTGCCCTTCTCCGTGGCCTGCGGCACGGACGAGGCCCCCTTCCTGCGGAGGCTGCTGGAGCTGGCCAAGGAGCGGGACCCCAAAATCGACGGGCGCATTTACCCCATC
>JAFYIF010000042.1 GCA_017538775.1 Oscillospiraceae bacterium
CACGCCAGGAGCCAGCAGATCAGGACCGGGATCAGGAGGGCGGGCAGATAGTCCGCCGTTTTGATTTTTTTCAGGCCCAGGAGGTTTACGGCGATGGCCAGCAGGATCAGGGAGCCGACGCAGTTCAGGACCGGCATGACGGCGATGCGCTCCAGGAAGGGTTGGAGCTGGGCAGCCAGGGCGACCAGGAGGCCCTGGAACAGCAGGACGAAGACCGCCGAAGCCAGGACCGAGGGGCCGAAGCTGATGGTCAGGCAGGTGGCGGAGACGAAGTCCAGCAGGGACTTGATCAGCAGGGTGGTGTGGCAGTCCAGGTCCAGGGCCGCCGGGGGGTTGGCGGCGCTCTGGAAGGCGCCCAGGATGGTCATGGAGCCGACGCAGAACAGCAGCACCGCCGTCACCAGGCCTTCCGCCGGGTTGGGGCCGGTCTGGCCGTCCCGGGAAAAGCGGGCCAGGATGCGGTCGCCCAGGCGGTTCAGGCGGTCGTCGATGCGCAGCAGCCAGCCCAGCAGCAGGCCCGCGGCCATGCTGGACACCACGATCAGGGCCTGGGTGCCGTTCTCCGTGCCCAGCAGACCGGAGGCGGCCGCGTAGACCGTGCAAAAGCCCATGCAGACCATCATCGCCTGGGGCAGCCGCTCCCGGCCGGGGTCGGCGGTCCCCGCCGCCCGGTGCCGCAGCAGCAGACCCAGGCCGGAGCCCAGCAGCACCGTGGCTACGTTACAAATTACTCCGAAATACTTCCACATTTTTCAACCATCCGATCTTTCTCTCAGAACAAGCTCATCTGGCTCATCTCCGGCATGTCGCCGAAAGCGCCCAGGTCCCGCAGCGTCTCCATGTGGGTCTGGCTGACCTTGGGGCAGGCGGCGGACACGTCCTCCATGGAGACGAAGCGCCGGCCGCTTTTTCCCGCGTTGGCCAGGTCGTTGGCGGCGGCCTCGCCCAGGCCTGAGATGGAGACGAAGGGCGGGCGGAGCTGTTTGTCGCCCACCGGGAGGAATTTCAGGGCGTCGGAGCGGTAGAGGTCGATGGGGGCGAAGCTGAGGCCCCGCAGGTAGAACTCGTAGACCGCGTAGAGGGTGGTCAGCAGGTCCTGCTCCTTGGCCGTGGCCGCGTCGTTGCCCTCGATCTCCCGGATCTTTTTGCGCACGGTCTCCACGCCCCGGGTCATCATCCCGGCGTCGAAGCCGTCCTTCTGGCTGCGGCGGTAGAAGTAGGCCGAATAGAAGGCCAGGGGGTGATGGACCTTGAAATAGGCGATGCGGAAGGCCATCATCACATAGGCCACCGCGTGGGCCTTCGGGAAGAGGTAGGCGATCTTCCGACAGGACTCGATGTACCAGTCCGGGACGCCCAGCTCCCGCATCTTTTCCTCCGCCCCGTCGGGGAAGCCGCCTTTTTTCACCTTGCCCTTGCGCACGGCCTCCATGGTCTTGAAGGCCAGCTTCGGCTCCATGCCCTTGGAGATCAAATACAGCATGATGTCGTCCCGGCAGCCCACGGTCTCCTTGACGCTGGCGGTGCCGCTGGCGATCAGGTCCTGGGCGTTGCCCAGCCACACGTCCGTGCCGTGGGAGAAGCCGGACAGGCGCACCAGGATGTCGAAGCCCTCCGGCTGGGTGTCCACCAGCATCTGGCGGGTGAAGCCCGTGCCGAATTCCGGGATGCCGATGCTGCCCGTCCTGCCGATGATGGGGTCGTTGTCCGGCAGGCCCAGGGGGAGCGGGGAGCGGAAGATCTCCATGGTCTCCCGGTCGTCCAGGGGGATCAACCGGGCGTTCACGCCGGTCATGTCCTCCAGCATCCGGATCATGGTGGGGTCGTCGTGGCCCAGCTCGTCCAGCTTTAAGAGGTTGTCCTCCATGCAGTGATATTCAAAGTGGGTGGTGATGATGCCGCTGTTGGGGTCGTCCGCCGGGTGCTGGACCGGGCAAAAGTCCGTCACGTCCATGTCCTGGGGCACGATGACCAGGCCGCCGGGGTGCTGGCCCGTGGTGCGCTTGACCCCCACGCAGCCCAGGCTCAGCCGGGTCTCCTCCGCCTTGGTCACCTGCAGCCCGCGTTCCTCCAGATACTTCTTCACATAGCCGAAGGCGGTCTTCTCCGCCAGGGTGCCGATGGTCCCGGCCCGGAAGACATGGTCGGAGCCGAAAAGCTCCTCCGTGTACTTGTGGGCCCGGGCCTGGTACTCGCCGGAGAAGTTCAGGTCGATGTCCGGGGTCTTCTCGTTGCCCGGGTAGCCCAGGAAGGTCTCGAAGGGGATGTCGAAGCCGTCCTTCACATAGGGCGTGCCGCAGACCGGGCAAACTTTGTCCGGCATGTCCGCGCCGCAGCCCGCACCGGTGGGGTTTTCAAAGTCGCAGTGGCGGCACTTGGGGCAGCGGTAGTGGGGCGGCAGGGAGTTGACCTCCGTGATGCCGGAGAGGTAGGCCACGATGGAGGAGCCCACGCTGCCCCGGGAGCCCACCAGATAGCCGTGCTCCAGGGAGTTCTGCACCAGCTTCTGGGCGGACATGTAGATCACGTCGTATTCGTGCTCCAAAATCGTGTTCAGCTCCGTGTCCACCCGGGCGCGGACCAGCTCCGGCGGCTCATCGCCGTACAGCTCGTGCATCCGGTCGTAGCAGAGCTTTTTGAGCTGCCGGGCCGAATCCTCGATCTTCGGGGCGAAGAGCTTGCCCTTGGGCAGCAGCTCCAGGGCTTCCACCTGCTCGGCGATGGCGCGGGGATTGGTCACCACCGCCTCGTAGCAGGTCTGTTCCCCCAGATAGGAAAACTCCTCCAGCATCTCGTCCGTGGTCTTGAAATAGATGGGCAGGGGCTTGTCCGCGTCGGAGAACTTCTTGGATGCCAGCAGGATGTGTCGGTAAATCTCGTCCTCCGGGTCCAGGAAGTGTACGTCCCCGGTGGCCACCAGGGGCTTGCCCAGCTCCCGGGCGATGCGGGCGATGCGGCGGTTGAAGTCCCGCAGGCCTTCCTCGTCGGACACGGTGCCGTCCTCGATCAGGAAGCGGTTGTTGCAGAGGGGCTGGATCTCCAGATAGTCATAGAAGGCCGCCAGGCGCTTCAGCTCCGCGTCGCTGGCCCGGCGGACCATGCTGCGGAAGACCTCCCCCGCCTCGCAGGCCGCGCCCAGGATCAGGCCCTCCCGGTGCTTCAAAATCTCGCTTTTCAGCAGGAGGGGGTTGCGGTGGAAGTGCTTTAAGTATGAGTCGCTGATGAGCTGGTAGAGGTTTTTCAGGCCCGTCCGGTTTTTCACCAGCAGGATGATGTGCCGGGCCTGCTGCTGCCGCAGCGTCTCCCCGCCCCGGGCGCGCCGCAGCGCGTCTTCGATGTCGGAAATCCGCTCCGCCCCCCGCTCGTGGAGCATGGGCAGGAACTTCTCCATGATCCGCGCCACCACCAGCGCGTCGTCGCTGGCCCGGTGGTGCCGGAACTGGGGCAGGCTCAGCGCGTCGTTCACCTGGTCCAGCTTGTGGCGGCGCAGGTGGGGCAGCAGGACCTGGGCCAGCACCAGACTGTCCAGATAGACCGGGGCAAAGGCGATGCCCTGCCGGGCGGCGGCGGCGGCCAGGAAGCCGGTGTCAAAGTCCGCGTTGTGGGCCACGATGGGCCGGTCCCCGCAGAAGTCCAGAAAGGCCCGCAGGGCCTCGGCCTCGTCCGGCGCGCCGGTCACCATCTCGTCCGTGATGCCCGTCAGGCGGACGATCTCCGCCGGGATGGGTCTTCCGGGGTCCACAAAGGTGTTAAACGTTGCCCCGACCCCCTCCGGGCCGAAGATCACCGCGCCGATCTCGGTTATCCGGTCCATGTCGCTGCGCAGACCGGTGGTCTCCAAGTCAAAGGCGACGTATTCCGTGTCCAGGGGCAGGGCGCTGTCGCCGTGGACGGCCAGCTTTTCGTCCACGTCGTTGATGAGGTAGCCCTCCAGGCCGTAGATGATCTTGATCTTGTGCTTCTCCCCCGCCTTCCAGGCGTCGGGGAAGGCCTGGGCGCAGCCGTGGTCCGTGATGGCGATGGCGGGGTGGCCCCACTGGGCGGCCCGGGCCACGGCCTTGCCCACGTCCGTCAGGGCGTCCAGGGTGGAAAAGCTGGTGTGCAGGTGCAGCTCCACCCGCTTCTCCGGGGCGGTGTCAAGGCGCTGGGGCGGCTTCGGGGCCGTCTGGATGTGCTTTGGCTCCAGGACGATGTCCTTGTCATAGCGGTTCAGCATCACGCTGCCCTGGACCTGGAGATAGCCGCCGTCCCGCACCTTGTCCACCACGGCCCGGTCGGCCTCCTCCCGCAGATAGCGGCTGACGTGGATGCTGCCGGTCCCGTCGCTGAGGCAGAAGGACAGCACCATGGCCTTGCCCTTCTGGACCTCTCGGCTGTCCACCGCGAAGACCCGGCCCGTCACAGTGACGGTGCCGCTCTCCTCCGTCAGGCTGCCGATCTGGGCCGCGGCTGCCCGGATGGGGCTGCCCAGCAGGGTCTCCCCCGCCCCATCGGCGGCTTTCTCCTGCTTTGGCGCGGGGAAGTCGGCGCGGATGGCAGCCTCCGTCAGACCGAAGCTGTCCCGCAGCCGGGTCTCCAGCTTCTCCAGCTCCGCCGCGAAGGGGGCGCGGGAAAAGAAGGCCGAGACGGTCATGCTCAGGCTCTCCCGCGCAATGACCACCTCGGTCAGATACGCGGTCTCCAGCCCCCCTGCCAGGGTCGCAAGGTCCTGGCAGCAGGGGAAGACCTCCAAAAACGCCAGTTTTTCTGTCATACCGCTCCTTCTTCGTCCGCTTCGATCAGCGCCAGCAGGGCCGGGACCATCTCCGACTCCGGCACCTTGCGCAAGATCTCGCCCCGGCGGAACAGCAGGGCCTCTCCCCTGCCCCCGGCCAGGCCGTAGTCGGCCTCCCGGGCCTCGCCGGGTCCGTTCACCGCGCAGCCCATCACCGCCACGGTGATGTCGCGCTTGCAGTCACGCAGGGCCTCCTCCACCCGCTGGGCCGTGCCGATCAGGTCGATCTCCGTGCGCCCGCAGGTGGGACAGGATACCACCTTCACCCCGCCGCGCCGCAGGCCGCAGGCTTTCAGCAGGGCGAGGGCCGCCCGCACTTCCTCCACCGGGTCGGCGGTCAGGGAGACGCGGATCGTGTCGCCGATGCCCTCCAGCAGCAGGGCGCCGATGCCCGCCGCCGACGCGATGACGCCGCCGTAGACGGTGCCCGCCTCGGTGACGCCCAGGTGCAGCGGATAGGGGAAGGTCTCGGCGGCCAGGCGGCAGGCCGCCACCGTCAGGGGGACGCTGCTGCTTTTCAGGGACAGGCAGATGTCCCGGAAACCGAAGCGCTCCAGCAGCTCCGCGTGCCCGGCGGCGGAGTCCACCAGGGCCTGGGCCGTGGGGTGGCCGTAGCGCGCCAGCAGCTGCTTTTCCAGACTGCCGCCGTTGATGCCGATGCGGATCGGGATGCCCCGGGTCCCGCAGGCCTCCGCCACGGCGCGGACGCGCTCCGGGTCCCCGATGTTGCCGGGGTTGATGCGGATCTTGCTGACCCCCGCCTCCGCCGCTTTCAGGGCCAGGCGGTAGTCAAAATGGATGTCCGCCACCACCGGAAGGGGCGAGGCATCGCAGATCTCACGCAGGCCCTCCGCGCTGCGCGCATCCGGCACCGCCAGGCGCACGATGTCGCAGCCCGCGGCGGCCAGGCGGCGGATCTGCTCCAGCGTCGCCGCAGCGTCCCAGGTTTTGGTATTGCACATGGACTGGACGCTGACGGGTGCGCCGCCGCCCACGGCCACGCCGCCGACGTGGACCTGTCTGGTCTGCTCTCTTGTATACATTGCGTGTCCCTCCGGTTTGTCTTATTCTTATCTGGAAACGATCTTCACCACGTCGTTGAACAAAATGAACACCATCAGGCCCATCAGCAGGACAAAGCCCGCCGTGTGGATATAGCCCTCATATTTCGGGTCGATCTGCCGCCGGGTGAGGCGCTCCACCAGGGCCGTCACCAGCAGGAGGAAGACCCGGCCCCCGTCCAGGGCGGGCAGGGGCAGCAGATTGACCACCGCCAGGTTCACCGCGATCAGCGCGAAGATGTAGCCGAAGTCGAAGGCCACTTCCTCGGTGCTCTGGGCGGCCTGGGCGGTCTGGTTTACATAATCTACAATGCCCACCGCGCCGCTCATCTCCCGGATGCCCACCGCCCCCCGGAACAGGTCGCCCAGGGAGTTCCAGACGACGCGCACGAAGTCCAGACAGGCGTACCAGGAATAGCGCAGGTCCGCCCCCAGGCCGAAGTCCCGACCGCTGAAGTAGAGTCCGTAGCGGCGCACGGTCTCGCCGCTGTCCAATGTGTAAGAGCGCAGCGTCAGCGGATAGTCCTCCAGGGTCAGGCGCCGACCGTCCCGGAGCAGGGTGATGTCGTGGGTGTCGCCGCCGGAGCGGGCCAGGTATTCCGAGACGTTGGAGGCGAAGAAGATGCTGTGGCCGTCGATGCGGAGGATGCGGTCCCCCGTCAGCAGCCCGTCCTCTCCCTCGTAGGGGCAGTCGGGCATGAAGCCCGCCAGCACCGGCTCGGCGAAGTTGGCGTTGGGGGAGATGCACAGCACCAGCACGAAGCCCAGCAGGAAGTTCATCGCGGCCCCGGCGCAGAGGATGATGGCCCGCTGCCAGGCCGGGCGGCTGTGGAAGGCCCGGGGGTCCTCGGAGTCCCCGTCCTCCCCCTCCATCGCGCAGAAGCCCCCGATGGGGAAAGCGCGGAGGGAGTAGAGGGTCTCGCGTCCCTGCTTTTTCAGGAGCTTCGGCCCCATGCCCAGGGCGAACTCGTTCACCCGGACGCCGAAGAGCTTGGCCGTCAGAAAGTGGCCCAGCTCATGCACCGCGATCAGCACGCCAAAGGCCAGAATCGCCAGAACGATATACATAAAATCAACGCATCTCCATCACATAGTTTCGCGCCCGCGCATCGGCGCTGAGGATCTCGGACAGCGTGGGCGCATCGTCTATCTCTATGCTGTCCAGCGCGGCGGCAACACATTCCGCGATCGCGCCAAAGGGGAGCTTTTCCTGCAAAAACAGGCTGACCGCCGCCTCGTTCGCCGCGGAGAGGATGGCCGGGGCGGTGCCGCCGCGCCGGGCCGCGTCCATGGCCAGGGCCAGGCAGGGCAGGGCCCCCAGGTCCGGGGCCTCGAAGTGCAGGTCCGAAAGGGCGAAGAGATCCAGAGGCGCCGTGCCCGTGGGGCTGCGGTCCGGCCAGGTCATGGCAAGCTGGATGGGCAGGGCCATGTCCGGGATGCCCAGCTGGGCCACCACGCTGCCGTCCACATACTCCACCGCGGAGTGGACCACGCTCTGGGGGTGGATCAGCACGGTGATCTGGTCCGGGCTGACGGAGAACAGGCGCATAGCCTCGATGAACTCCAGGCCCTTGTTCATCATCGTGGCGCTGTCCACGCTGATCTTTGCGCCCATGCTCCAGTTGGGATGGGCCACGGCCTGGGCCGGGGTCTTGCGGTAGGTCTCCGCCAGCGTCATACCCCGGAAGGGGCCGCCGGAGGCGGTCAGCAAAATGCGGCGCAGCCGGGGGTGTCCCAGACGCCCGCCCAGGGACTGGAAGATCGCGGAGTGTTCCGAATCCACCGGGACGATCTCCGCCCGCTTCTCCCGGGTCCGGGCCATGACCATGTCGCCGGCGCAGACCAGGGTCTCCTTGTTGGCCAGGGCGATGCGCTTGCCGGCGTCGATGGCGGCCAGGGTAGGCTTGAGGCCCACGGAGCCGGATACCGCTGTGACCACACAGTCAGAGCTTTCCAGCGTGGCGGCCTCCATGAGGCCCTCCATGCCGCTGCCCACGCGGA
>JAFYIF010000043.1 GCA_017538775.1 Oscillospiraceae bacterium
ACGCTCCGTCCGCCTGTCATTGTGAACCAGTCTGCAGACTGGTGTGACAATCCCCCCAATAGACGCTTACCCTCCCAACCCCGGCCACAGCGTCACCGGACGCGGCGGGTGTAAGGACCGGGGGATTGCCACGTCGGCTTCGCCTCCTCGCAATGACACGGTGGTTTCTCCCGCATTGACAGCCGGGAAAGATACTCCTATAATATCTACAATTCAAATCCAACAGAAACGGAGCACAAAACCATGGAACAATCAGACCTGAACCCCCAGCGCAAGCGCGCCACGGCGATGATCAAGGAGCGCTTCGGCATCGAATTCACAAAAATCGAACCCGGCGCGGTGACGGCGGAGTGGCCGCTGCGGGAGGGGGACATGAACGTCCACGGCATCCCCTACGGCGGCATCCTGTTCACGCTGGCGGACAGCGCGGCGGGCCTGGCCCTGGGGACCGTCAGCAGCAGCGTGATCACCATCTCCTCCAGCTGCAACTTCCTCTACGGCTCCCCGGACGCCGAGCGCCTGATCTGCCACGCCCGCGTGCGCCGGGCCGGGAACAGCATCGGCTTCATCAGCGCCGAGGTCTACGACGACCGGGAGCAGCTGCTGAGTACTTTTGAGTTTGTCTTCGGACGGAAGAAATGACATGGACCCACGCCTGAGACGCATCCTGCCGCGGGTGCAAAAGCCCGCCCGTTACACCGGCGGGGAGTACCACGAGATCCGCAAGGACAAGGCCGGGCTGGAGCTGCGCTGCGCCCTCTGCTTCCCGGACACCTACGAGATCGGCATGAGCAACCTGGGTCTGCGCATCCTCTACCACACCATCAACTCCCTGCCCGGCGTCTGGTGCGAGCGCTGCTTCGCCCCCTGGGAGGACATGGAGCGGGAGCTGCGCGCCGCCGGGCTGCCTCTCTACGCCCTGGAGAGCGGCGACCCCCTCCGGGACTTCGATGCCCTGGGCTTCTCCCTGGGCTATGAGATGGCCTACACCACGGTCCTGAACATGCTGGACCTGGCGGGCCTGCCCGTGCGCAGCGCGGACCGCCCGGACCTGCTGCCCCTGGTTTTCGCCGGGGGCACCAGCTGCTGCAACCCGGAGCCTATGGCGGACTTCCTGGACCTGATGCTGCTGGGCGAGGGGGAGGAGCTGGACAACGAAGTGCTGGAGCTGCTGCGCCGCGCCAAGCGGGAGGGCTGGACCAAGGCCGCCTTCCTGCGCGCCGCGGCGCAGATCCCCGGCGTCTGGGTGCCGGGCCTCTACCGCCCGGACTATGACGAAGCCGGCCGCTTCACCGGCCTATCTCCCCTGCCCGGCGCGCCGGAGACCGTCACGAAGCGCATCGTGGAGGACTTTGAACACAGCCCCTTCCCCACGGAGCAGATCGTCCCCGGCACGGAGATCGTCCACGACCGGGTGAACCTGGAGCTGTTCCGGGGCTGCATCCGGGGCTGCCGCTTCTGCCAGGCGGGCCAGGTTTACCGCCCGGTCCGCGCCCGCAGCGCCGAGACTCTGATCGCCCAGGGCATCGCCAGCCTGCAAAGCAGCGGCTATCAGGAGGTCACCCTGTCCAGCCTGTCCTCCAGCGACTACCGGGAGCTGAGCGCCCTCTGCGACGGGCTGCTGGACTACTGCGTGCCGCGCAACATCGGCCTGGCCCTGCCCAGCCTCCGGGCGGACAACTTCTCCATGGACATCATGCGCCGGGTGCAGCAGGTCCGCAAAAGCGGCCTGACCTTCGCGCCGGAGGCGGGCACCCAGCGGCTGCGGGACGCGATCAACAAGAACGTGCGGGAGGAGGACCTGCTGGAATCCTGCCGCGTGGCCTTCGCCGGGGGCTGGAACAACGTGAAGCTCTACTTCATGCTGGGTCTGCCCACGGAGACGGACGAGGATGTGCTGGGCATCGCAAAGGTGGCCGCCGACGTGCTGCACCTCTGGCGGGAGCACGCGGTGAATAAGGCCCGGGGCGTGCGCATCACGGTCTCCACCTCCTGCTTCATCCCCAAGCCCCACACCCCCTTCCAGTGGGCGCCCATGGTGCCGAAGGAGGAATACCTCCGCCGGGTCCGCCTGCTGCGGGAGGCCATCCGGGCAAAGAGCATCGTCTACAACTGGCACGACGCGGAGACCAGCGAGATCGAGTGCGCCCTGTCCCGGGGCGACCGGCGCATGGGCCGGGTCATCGAGACGGTCTGGCGCAAGGGAGGCCGCCTGGAGGCCTGGAGCGACTTCTTCGACCACGCCCGCTGGATGGAAGCGTTTCGGGACTGCGGCCTGGACATCGCGGACTACACCACCCGCCCGCGAGAGAAGGACGAGCCCTTCCCCTGGGAGCGGGTCCACATGGGCGTTTCCCGCCGCCATCTCTGGCGGGAGTGGGAGCTGACGCAGGAAAACCGCCTGAGTCCCGACTGCCGCGCCGGCTGCGTGGGCTGCGGAGCCCGGGCGCTGCTGGGCTGCTGCCCGGACCACGATCTGGAGAGGGGAGGGGAGAGCCATGCTTGAAGCCGGCACAAAACTCCGTCTGCGCTTCGCCAAGGAGGGCCGGGCGGTCTATCTCTCCCACCTGGATCTGATGCGCACGATGCAGCGGGCCTTCCTCCGGGCCGGATACCCGCTGAAATACAGCGAGGGCTTCAACCCCCATCCGGTGATCTCCATCCTGCTGCCCCTGGGCGTGGGCACGGCCAGCGTCTGCGAGCTGATGGACTTCTCCCTGACCGCCCCGCTGGACCCCCTGGCCCTGCCGGAGCGCCTGACCGAAGCCATGCCGGAGGGCATCCGGGCTTTGGAGGTCTACCCCGGCGGGCGCAAGGTGCGGGAGCTGAAATGGCTCCGCGTGGAAGGCGTCCTGGAATACGACGCCGGAGACCCGGCGGCCCTCTGCGCCCCACTGCGCGACTTTTTCCGGCAGGGAAGCATCGTCATCCGAAAAAAGACCAAGCGCGGGGAAGGCGAGAGCGACATCGCCCCCGCCATCCGCGAGCTGCATTTCACCCCGGGCGACCGCTGCGTCCGCCTCCAAGGCCTTATCTCCGCCCAGGACCCCACCCTGAACCCGGAACAGCTCCCCAATGCCCTCCGCCAGCTGGCCCCCGCCCTGGCCCCGGACTTCGCGGCCTTCACAAGGCTGGAGGTCTACGACGCGGAACTGCGCGTGTTCCGGTAAAAAGAATCTGTCCTTGCGAACCAGTCCGCAGACCGGTGTGGCAACTCCCCGGTCAGCGGCAGATGATTCGACAAGGGACGAAAGCGATACCGCCCCCAGCGCATCAAACTATCACGGTGGAGGAGGGGAACGACTTGGACGCACAGCGCACAGAGCCGCAAAGCATTCTGAACCAGAACGCGCCCGATCCATCGGAGCCGCCGCAGGAAACGCTGTGGTCGCGCCTGTATCAAAGCCATTGCGCCCGGATGTACCGTATCGCCAGGCAGATCACACAAAACGACGCGGAGGCGGAGGACGCGGTGCAGCAGGCTTTTGTCCGGCTGCTTTCCGCGCTGGACGCCGCCCCGGACCCGGACAGCCCGCGGACCCGCGCTCTGCTGTCCATCGTCACGGAGCGCAGCGCCATCGACCTGCTGCGCAAACGGCGGCGCGGCGCGGAGATCCCCCTTGAGGACGTTGTGAACTACACGGCGGACCGGGCGGACATAGAGGCGCTGCACCGCTCCGTGGACCTGTCCGCAGCCCTGTGCCAACTGCCGGGGCGGGAGCGGGAGGTCCTGCTGCTGCGCTAAGACAGCGGCTTTGCCCCGGCGGAGATCGCGGCGCTGCTCTCCATGACGGAGGCCAACGTCAAAAAGACGCTCCAGCGGGCCAAGGCCAGGCTGAAACGCATTCTGGAGGAACAGGAGGGGGAACGCTGATGGAGATCACCGATGAAAAGCTGGAGGAGATGCTGTGTGCGTACGCGCCTGAGGCCCGGACCCTCTGGCTGGACTCCCTGCCCCAGGACGGCGACGAG
>JAFYIF010000044.1 GCA_017538775.1 Oscillospiraceae bacterium
AGCGCAGCGGCGGAGACGCCGGTGGGAGCTGGAATTTGAAGCGCGCAAGTCTTCTGAGGCCTATGCTCCGCAATCGGCCATCCTCGGGATGCCGCCGGCCTCCGAAGCCTCGGTGGAAGAGATCCTGAACCAGCGCGAGAAGAGCTTTTCAGAGTACCTGTTGGATCTGCTCAAAGAGCGGGACGGGAAAGACTCCGAGGTGTACAAGCGGGCCGAGGTCAGCAAGCAGCTGTTCAGCAAGATCCTCAACAACCTGGACTATCAGCCGACCAAAAGCACGGTCATCCAACTGGCCCTGGGTTTGCAGCTGGATCTGCCGCAGACGCAGAAGCTGCTTGGCAAAGCGGGATACGCGCTGACACGCAGCAGAAAGGCGGATCTGGTCGTCCAGTACTTCATCGAGCGGAACATCTACAGCGTCACGTTCATCAACGAGGCGCTTTCCGACTGCGGCCTGCCCCTGTTGAAGACGGGACTCAAGGCCTGAAAAGTCAACGGCGAATTGACCGCTTTCCCTCTCCTTTGCGCTATGATGGGGCCACAACAAAGGAAAGGGGTATTTCTTATGAACAACAATCTGACGGAACTCGTATTCATCCTGGACCGCAGCGGCTCCATGGCCGGTCTGGAGGACGATACGATCGGCGGCTTCAACGCCATGGTGGAAAAGCAGCGGAAAGGGGAGGGGGCGGTCCTTGTCTCCGCCGTCCTGTTTTCCGACGGGAACCGGGTTTTGTACGACAGAGTCCCGCTGGATGAGGTCGCGCCGATGACGGAGCAGCAGTACCATGTCGGGGGCTGCACCGCCCTGCTGGACGCGATCGGCGGCGCCGTGCATCACATCGCCAACGTACACAAGTACGCCAGAGAAGCCGACCGCCCGGGAAAGACGCTGTTTGTCATCACCACGGACGGGATGGAAAATGCCAGCCGCGCCTACACCTATGACAAGGTGCAGCGGATGGTCCGGCACGAGCAGGAGAAGTACGGCTGGGAGTTTCTGTTCCTGGGGGCCAATATGGACGCCATCTCCGCGGCGCGCAGCTTCGGCATCCGGGAAGACCGGGCCGTGCGGTACAGAAACGACAGCATCGGGACCCGGCTGAACTACGAAGTCGTCGGCGAGACGATCTGCTCCTTCCGGGGGAGGAAAGAGATCCGCGCCGACTGGTGCGCGCCCATCGAGGCCGACGTGAGAACCCGTGGGGAGTAAGACGAGATGAGGAGGAGAGCAGATGTACGGAGCGATCCTGGGCGACATGATCGGAGCGCCCTATGAGTTCGATCGGGGCAAAAAGACCAAAGTCTTCCCCCTCTTCTGCAAGGAGTCCCATTACACCGACGATACGGTCATGACGGTCGCGGTGGCGGAGGCCCTGCTGGACCCCCGGTGCCAGGACGATGACGCAAGGAAGGCCCGCCTGGTCGATGGGATGCGCAACTGGGGCAGGAAGTACCCCCACGCGGGCTACGGCGGAAGGTTCCGGCAATGGCTGCGGGCCGGCGATCCCAGCCCCTACGGCAGTTACGGCAACGGCTCGGCTATGCGTGTCTCCGCCGCGGGTTGGCTGTATGACAGCCTGGAGCAGACCCGGCACACGGCGCGGCTCACCGCCGAAGTGACGCACAACCATCCGGAAGGCATCAAGGGCGCCGAGGCCACGGCCAGCGCGATCTATCTGGCTCGGACCGGGCACAGCAAGGAGGAGATCCAGGCTTACATCACAGACGAATTCGGCTACGATCTGTCCAGGACCTGCGACCAGATCCGACCCGCGTATTATCATGTGGAGAGCTGCCAGGAGACCGTGCCGGAGGCCATCACGGCCTTCCTGGAGGGCAGGGATCTGGAAGACGTGCTCCGCACAGCCGTTTCGCTCGGCGGCGATTGCGACACGCTGAGCTGCATCGCCGGCAGCATCGCGGAGGCATATTACGGCGTGCCGGACCAACTGAAGGACGAATGCCGGAGGCGGCTTCCGAAGGACATTCGGGAGCTGCTCGCCCGCTTCGATCTCGCCCGGAGATGATTCCCGCTGTCCGAATGAAAAAACCGCAGCCGCACGGAGTCCAATGGATCTTCTTTGACCTTGGCTCGACCCTGATCGACGAGACGGAAGCGGACCTGCGCCGGATCAGGGAGATGCTCGCGGGGACCGACGTGACGGAGGAAGCGTATTGCAGGAAGCGTTTGGAATTGATCCGGCTTGGGCTTCCGGGCGACCGGGCGGCCATTGCGTGCTTCGGTCTGACCAAAACGCCCTGGCACAGCGAGGAGGAGAAGCCGTATCCCGACGCTGCGCCGACTCTGGCAGAACTGAAACGCCGGGGATACAAACTGGGCGTCATCGCCAACCAGCCCCCCGGCACGATCCGGCGCCTGACACGTTGGGAGCTGCTCCCATACTTTGACGTGGTCGCCGCCTCCGCGGAATTGGGCATGGCAAAACCGGACCCGGCGATCTTTCAATGGGCGCTGGCACAGGCCAATTGCCGGGCGCAGCACGCCGCAATGGTGGGCGACCGTCTGGACAACGACATAGCCCCGGCCAATCGCCTTGGAATGCGTTCCGTCCGGCTCCTGCGCGGGCTCGGTGCTCACCACAGTCCGCGATCTGCGGAGGAGCGGCCAGAGTACACGGTCCGGACGCTCACCGAGCTCTTGAATCTGTTTTGAACAGCGCACGGTTTCCGGTGATTGTCAGGGAGAAAAGCGGATATGGAAGCATTTGACGTACAAACCCTCCGTTTTTCGGAAGCGGAGCTGACGGAGGACATCCTGACGGAACTCATCCGTCTGTCCGAGGCCTGGGAGCGGGAGAACAGCTGCCACGGCTACCGGCGCAACGACAGGAGCGACCTGGAGGGAAACCGGATTTTCCTGGCCCGCGCCGGGGATGCCGTCGTCGGATACCTGTTCGGGCACGTGGAGCGCTCGAAACACGCAAGCTCCGTCATGCCGGACGGCACCGCGTTCTTTGAGATCGAAGAGCTGTATGTCCGCCCCTTTCTCCGCGGGAAGGGGGTCGGGAAACGCCTGTTTGAGTACGCAGAACAGGCGCTTCGGGCCGAGGCGGAGTTTCTGATGCTCAGTACGGCGACAAAAAACTGGAAAGCGATCCTCCATTTTTATATCGATGAGCTGGACATGCGGTTCTGGAGCGCGAGACTGTATAAGCCGCTCGCGCCCCCGGACAAACCCGCACCCGACCGGTAGGGAACGCTGTCCACAGCGTTCCGCGCAGCAGCGCCCGAAGCAACGCCTCACCCCCGGCGAATTCTAAGGAACCGCTAAATAAATCGCCTTACGGAAGGCAAGACACCGATTTAGCGTTTGAT
>JAFYIF010000045.1 GCA_017538775.1 Oscillospiraceae bacterium
AATCCTGCTCATAGCCCACGAACTCGGTGGCGGGGATGTCCTTGCCCAGGTCGGTGTCCGCCCAGCCCAGGTCGCCCAGGGCTTTCCGGGCCTCGCGGGCGCGCTCTTTCTGCTCCTGCATCAGCTGGGCGAAGGCCTCCTCGTCCACGCCCAGGCCCTCGTCCTTCGCCATTTCCAGGGTCAGGTCGATGGGGAAGCCGTAGGTGTCGTAGAGCTTGAAGGCATCGGCCCCGGAGAAGGTGCTCTCCCCCTTGGCCTTGTGCTGGTCCAGCATGTCCCGGAAGATGCGCAGACCGCCGTCCAGGGTGCGGTTGAAGTTCTCCTCCTCCGTGCGGATGACCCGGGTGATATAGCCCTGCTTCTCCCGCAGGTCGCGGTACTCGCCCTCGTTGACCGCCACGACGGTGTCCACGATGTCGTGCAGGAAGGGCTCGCTGACGCCCAGGAGCTTGCCGTGGCGGGCGGCGCGGCGCAGCAGACGGCGCAGCACGTAGCCCCGGCCCTCGTTGCTGGGCAGCACGCCGTCGCAGATCATG
Source organism: Oscillospiraceae bacterium (assembly GCA_017538775.1). Taxonomy (GTDB): domain Bacteria; phylum Bacillota; class Clostridia; order Oscillospirales; family Oscillospiraceae; genus RGIG7114. The sequence goes on from JAFYIF010000045.1 coordinate 537, forward strand.
AAGGTGGCGGAGCGGATGTGGTCGGTGATGACCCGGAGGGACACATCCTTGTCCCGGCTCTCGCCGTAGTGGGCCCCGGTCAGCTCGCTGACCTTGTTGGTGATGTGCATGACCGTGTCCACGTCGAAGAGGCTGTTCACGTTCTGGCTCACCACGGCCAGGCGCTCCAGGCCCATGCCGGTGTCGATGTTCTTCTGGCTCAGCTCGGTGTAGTTGTTGTGGCCGTCGTTGTCGAACTGGGAGAAGACCACGTTCCAGACTTCCATATAGCGGTCGCAATCGCAGCCCACGGTGCAGCCGGGCTTGCCGCAGCCGTACTCCGGACCCCGGTCATAGTAGATCTCGGAGCAGGGACCGCAGGGGCCGGAACCGTGCTCCCAGAAGTTGTCCTCCTTGCCGAAGCGGAAGATGCGGTTTTCCGGGATGCCCACCACGTCCCGCCAGATGCGCACGGCCTCCTCGTCGGCGGGGGTGGTCTCGTTGCCCGCGAAGACGGAGGGATAGAGGCGGTCCGGCTCCAGGCCGCACCACTCCGGGCTGGTCAGGAACTCCCAGGCCCAGGGAATGGCCTCCTTCTTGAAATAGTCGCCGAAGGAGAAGTTGCCCAGCATCTCAAAATAGGTGCCGTGGCGGGCGGTGTGGCCCACGTTGTCGATGTCGCCGGTGCGGATGCACTTCTGGCAGGTGCAGACCCGGCGGCGGGGCGGCTCCTCCTCCCCCTTGAACCAGGGCTTCATCGGCGTCATGCCCGCGTTGATCAGCAGCACGGACTTGTCGTTCTGGGGGATCAGGGAAAAGCTGGGCAGGCGCAGATGCTCCTTGCTCTCGAAAAAGCGCAGGAACTTCTCACGCAGCTCGTTGAGGCTGTAGGACGGATGGGACATGGTTTCGTTTCCTCCAATAAAATGTAATGTCTGACTTTTCCGGTTGGGCGGCGGACAATGAAAAAACTCCGCCTCTGCACGCTGGCGCAGGGGCGAAGCCGAACGCGGTCTCCGCGGTACCACCCTGATTCAGCCCGCCGGGGCGGGCATCTCATTGCGATCCGGTAACGGGGATCGACCGTCATGCTCCTCGCATGAGGGCTCGGAAGCGGCTGCTGCGCCCCGCGGCCCGGAAACTCGCACCGTCCGTTTCCTCTCTGCTGTGCCGCCGGGACGAAGCTCTTTTCGTCATCGCCCATGTAACAGATTTATTCTATGCAATTTCTCCAAATTTGTCAATCATTTTTTACCCGCCGCAAAATGCTGAGGCGCTCCGCCCGGGCCGGGAGCTTCATGCGCAGGGGCATCATCGGGTGCCGGGCCGTTTCGATGGGCTGCCCTTCCCCGTCCCGCAGGTCGGTGACAGGGAACGGGACAGGCTTGCCATGGCGGTTCAGCAGCTCCAGCCGCTCCCCGACGGAGAAGCGGTTGCGCTCGGTCAGCAGGGCTTCGCCGTCCGGCCCGCAGGACTCCACCACGGCCACGATCTCCGCGTCGAAGAAATAGCTGCCCTCCGGGTAGTGCTCCCCGGGCTGGCCAAAGTAGAAGCCGGTGGAATAGGGGCGGTGGCTGAACTTGTCGCACTCTGCGCGCCAGTCCGGGTCGAAGGGCTTGCCTGCCAGCAGCTCGTCCAGGGCGTGGCGGTAGGCGTTGGTGACGGCGGCGGCGTAGTAGGCGCTTTTCATGCGGCCCTCCAGCTTGAAGCTGTCGATGCCCGCTTTTCGCAGCGCGCCCAGGTGTTCGATCATGCACAGGTCCCGGCTGTTCAGGATGTAGGACCCGTCCGCGTCCTCCTCCAGCTGGAAATACTGGCCGGGGCGCTTTTCCTCCACCAGATGATACTTCCAGCGGCAGGGCTGGGCGCAGACGCCGCCGTTTCCGTCCCGGCCGGTCAGGTAGTTGCTGAGCAGGCAGCGCCCGGAGAAGCTGACGCACATGGCCCCGTGGACGAAGGCCTCCAGCTCCAGCTCCGGCGGGGTCTTCGCCCGGATCGCGGCGATCTCGTCCAGGTGCAGCTCCCGGGCCAGGACCACCCGTTTGGCCCCCAGCTCATACAGCATCCGGGCGCTTTCGGAGTTCACGACGCCGAACTGGGTGCTGATGTGGACGGGGACAGTTGGCGCGTGGCGCTTTGCCAGGGCCAGCACGCCCAGGTCGGCGAGGATCAGACCGTCCGCCCCGGCCTCGGCGCAGCGCTCCAGGTGCTCCGGCAGCCCCGCCAGCTGCCCCTCATGGGGCAGGGTGTTCACCGCCACATAGACCTTCGCCCCGGCGGCATGGCTGAGGCGGATCGCCTCAGC
>JAFYIF010000046.1 GCA_017538775.1 Oscillospiraceae bacterium
CTGACCAGGGCCAGCTGGGACTGGCTCAGTCCCCGGCTGAGCCGCAGCCGCTTGAGGGCTGGCTGGGGGAAGAGCCGGGCGTGATAGAGCGCCGCGATCTCCTCCGGCTGCGCGTCCCGGCGCTCCTTCGCCAGCTTCAAAAGCTCCGGCAGGGGATAAGCCTCCATGAGCCGGGCAAAGGGGAGCCCCAGGGCCCATTGGACGTAGCACAGCATCTGGCCGCACCAGAACTCCTTTGTGAGGTCCACATCGTGGATGTCCGGGTCCACGGTCTCGCCGCTGAGGGCGGTGTATAGCTCATCCCCGGTCCGCCCGGCCAGATAGGCCGGATCGCCCGACTCCCAGGCCCGGGCCAGGTCGGAGTCCAGGAAGCGCCGCAGGAAGTCCTCCGGCTTCATGCGCAGCATCCCCGCGTCGAAGCAGAGGCCCAGATTGCGCATGGCCCGGGGGAGATAGCACTGGTTGTAGGCTTCAATCATCGTCCGGCACAGCTCCTTTCAGCAGATCGGTCAGGTAGATGTCCCCCGGCGCGGCGGCCTGGTGTTCCAGCTTTGCGCACCAGCGGCTGCGCAGCAGGGCGTCCCGGCCCCAGCGGATGGGCGTATAGCGCGCTGCCTCCGCCTCCTCCGCGCTGACAAACTCCAGCCGCCCCAGCGCCTTCTGACTGGTGAGCGCCAGCTGCTGCCCGAAGGGGTCCAGCGCCAGCGAAGCCCCCAGCAGCCCCAGGGGCAGCTCGTTGTCCAGGAAGGCCTGCGCGAAGGACAAAGCCGAATCGTCCGCCCGCGGGCCCAAAATCAGGTCATAGTCCCCCGGCTCCACGTCGTAGCGGTCCAGGATCAGCGCGGCGGCCTCGTCGCAGAGCCGGTCCCGGGTGGTGATGCTCCGGTAGCGCAGCAGCAGCGCCAGCCAGCGCAATAGATTTGCCGGACTCAGGTCCAGTTCCAGCACCTCCAGCCCCCCGGGGTCCAGCCGGTAGAGGTTCGTGTAGCCGTCCGCCCCATCGCGGCAGGCCCACTCGGCGGCCAGGTCCCGGAATTCGGTGCAGTAAAAGCCCGGCCCAAAGTCCCGATGCGGGCTTCCAAACCCATACTCCGGCTTGCGCAAAATCTCCGGCGAACCGTGGTACAGTCTGACGGTATCTTCGAGATTCATGGAATCCCCCCTCTCTCTGTTTCCTCCATTCTATCATTGGACTGGCAGAAGGGCAAGCGGGAATTTGGGACTTTGCCTGTTTTTTTGTGTTTCCGTGTCTTGCCATGGTTCGCGACAGCCGAGGTGCATTTGGCAATGAGAGTATCAACCAGAGAAATACCCGGCGGTGCGTAACCGCCGGGCATCATGATATAGCGGAGTGTGTTTTCTGTGAACTTGTGCCGCTTTACCGGGATTAAGCTTTTCAGTTCCGGGTTAGGCGCAAGAAACGCTGATTGCTTGTCAGCGCATTACAGGCAATGAACGTTGTTAAAACTGGCTCGGGTTACAACCTTCCTCTCCGCTCAGCCCCTCCACCAGCCCCGGCGTATCCACAATGGTCGTCCAGATCGGCAGCACGCCCTTGGTCTTCCAGTAGATCTCCTTCTGATACAGATAGCTGAGGATGCGCCGCCGGATGTGTTCGTCGATGCCCTCCAGGTGCCGGGGTTCCAGGGCCGCGGCGTCGTAGTCGCCCAGAGGCTGGCCGCTGATGTCGGCGTACATACGTAGGACCTGGAACACCAGCTCGTCGATGGTGACCACCAGGAAGCGGTGGGGTTCCTCGCCGCCCTGGCGCACGTCGTCCAGGTTCTTCATGATCCGGCGGAAGTTGTAGTCGTTGCCGGAGAAGCCGATGAACAGGCACACGTCGTCGTAGATGGCCCGGGCCAGCAGGAAGTTGGACCAGCTGTAGTTCTTCTGCTCCATGCCGTAAAAGCTCTTCTCCGACAGCACCACGCTCTGCGACTCGGCCCGACTGCCGGAGCAGAGGTCGATGAAGCCGTGGGGGTGGAAGACGTTCAGCCGCCGCAGGGTCCCCAGGGGCGGCGGGTCGGCCTCGTCGTAGAGGGACAGCACCTCCAGCGGCGCGCCGGTCTCGGCCAGGAAGTCCGGGGACCCGGCCACGGCCTCCAGCAGGTTGTCGTAGTTGTAGGTGATGACGGAGCGGTTCTTCTGCTGCCCCCGCTCCACATAGAAGCGCCGGGCAGCCAGCTTCGCGGTCATCCAGAGGGTGGTGTCCCGGCCCACGTTCTCCGCCACAGAGAAGGCCGGGCGGTCGGAGAGGCAGTAGCGCACCAGACCCTTCAGGCGCTCGTCGCTGTCCCCGCTGCCCAGGGGCAGCAGGGCGCTGCGGCGCTGGGAGCCGTATTTGGACAGCACCAGGTCGATGTACTCCGCCACCTCCAGGGCGTCGGTGCCGTTGAAGACCTGGTTCAGGCTGTTGTAGAGCCGGGCGTTGTGGGGGTCGTCCTTGCAGCCGGGGCCGTAGTAGGGGTCGGCGTTGCCGATGTTGGTCAGCAGGAAGGTGGCCCGGGCCAGCAGCCGGTCCCAGGAGGGCAGCTTCACCGACTGGCTGACCCCTGCCCCCAGGATCAGAGCGGTGTTTTTCTGCTCCCGGAGCTGCCGCTGCACATGCCCGGCCCGCCGCGCCATCTCCTCCAGAAAGGCCCCGTGGTCGGCGAACAGCGCGCCCATCAGGCTGCCGCCCGCGTGCTTCGTTCCTTCCATGTCAGCCTCCTTCCCGCTTCCGTCGGGCCGAGCCGATGGAAAGCCAGCTGTTCAGGATCAGTTGGTGGATCTGCCGCTGCCCCAGCTCCGGCCAGTCGCCGCACTGGGCGCGCAGCTCGTTCAGAATGGCGGCCCCCTCCGGCTGCCGCGGAAGCTCCGCGTTCTCCCGCATACACAGCAGCAGATAGTCCACGATCTGCTCCTCCGTCCGCAGGGGGGCGTAGCTCCGGTGGCAGTCAACCAGCAGCCGGTCCAGGTGACGGCACAAAGCCTCCGGGTCCGGTCGGCGGAGAAAGGCCCCCTGGGCGTCCAGGGCGTCCACCAGACGGCGGATGTCCCGCTGCAAGTCCGGCCCGATGACGCAGAGTTCCCGCCCGCAGCGCTGGGCCTCACAAAGCTGCGCTGGCATTTGAATGGCATAGGCCGCCCGCAGCACGCAGCTCAGTCGCAGCATTACGGCGCTGTCGTCGGGGAAGAGGTCCTCCACGGTCCCCTCCCGGTTGAAGCAGTGCCAGACAATGTACTGCGCCGGGCTGAGCTGCCACATTTGAATGGCCAGGATGTCGGAAAAGCCCTCGTTCATCGCGTCGAAGCAGTCGTCGATGAAGTGGTCCGCCACATAGGCGATGTCCACGAAGGCCTGCTTGCTGACCCACTCCAGGTCCGGCGTGCCCCGGAGAAAGAGCAGCATCTGCCAGAGGCTGCGGTAGAGGGC
>JAFYIF010000047.1 GCA_017538775.1 Oscillospiraceae bacterium
CTGGACGCCAATGAATTTAACGTGCTTCTGGGCGGCAGCCCTGCCGTGAGATTTTATCGCTGCAAGAAATGCGGGAAAATCACGCCATTTAACGCCTTTGGTTACTGCGCATCAGTGAAATGTACCGGGACACTGGAACCGTATGAACCCCTGTCTCACGCTTCGGAGAACCACTATGCGAGGCTCTATATGAGCGATCAGATGCATCCTTTCTATATTAAAGAACACACCGCACAGCTTGCAAAGGATCAGCAGACTCGCTATCAGGAGGCATTTGTTAACAAATCAATTAACGCTCTTAGTTGTTCAACTACGTTTGAAATGGGGGTGGACGTAGGCAGCCTCGAAACCGTTTATCTTCGAGATGTACCTCCGAGTCCGGCTAACTATGTTCAGCGGGCAGGCCGCGCAGGGCGCGGCAAGGGTTCTGCTGCATTTGTGATGACTTACGCCAAGCTTTCTTCCCACGATTTCACCTATTTTGATGCACCAGAGCGGATGATTAGCGGAAGAATCAGTGCACCGGTCTTTGAAGTGGAGAATGAAAAGATTCTATATCGCCATGTCTTTGCTGTAGCCCTGAGTAAGTTTCTTTCTGAAAACGAGGACATCTATCACGGAGACGATCTGTCTCCGCTTCTGAACGGAGACGGATATGAACGCTTGAAGGATTATTTGTCGTCGCGCCCGAAGCAGTTGAAGGAGCTGCTCTTGACTTCGATTCCTTCAGGGATGCATATTCGTCTTGGATTGGAAGACTGGAGCTGGACGGAGCGACTCTGTGGAGAAAACGGGGTGCTTCAAATTGCAGTGGACGATTTTCGCGGAACAATCTCTGCGCTGGAAAAACAGGAGAGACAGGCTCAGAAAGAAAAAAATATTGAACTTGCCGCACAGCTTCACCGAAATCTTCGGAATTACCGTTGCAGCGAGGCGGATCAAGCAGGGAAAAAGAGCCTGATTAGCTTCTTGGTACGCAACAATGTCCTTCCCAAGTATGGCTTCCCTGTCGATACAGTAGAATTGCTTCCGGATCCGAACAGCGGAGGACGTGACAAGGATCTGCAGCTGGCGAGGGATCTGCAACAGGCGATTGCAGACTATGCGCCAGGTGCACAGGTGGTTGCAGACGGAAAGCTATACACCAGCAGATATATCCGCAAAACGCCAGGAAAAAACGTGAATCTTTCCTGGGAAATTGGATCCTATTGCGAAAGCTGCCCGACTTGTGAACAGCCAAATTTTACCAAAGAACCGATAATAAAAAGCCGTGAATGTGTTTCTTGTCATACTCCGATTCCAAGAATCCGTTGGGCGAAGACACTTGAACCTCGCATGGGTTTCTGCGTTGATATCACCCGACGAGAGGAACCTGTTCCCATGCACAGACCCGAACACGATTATAAAACAGATGACTACTACATTGGTGATCCCCACCGTAATTTGCTGCAAGAGCGTGAGTTTACCGTGAACGGTGGAACAGTCAGAATCGCATCGACGACGAATGACGCTTTGGTCGTGGTAGGTCAGACTCAATTCCATGTCTGTCCTGTTTGTGGATATGCGGATGCTGTTGCTGTTCCAAATGAACACAAGAATATGCGTGGATATCCCTGCCAGAACAAAGAGGGAAAAAGTACCATGTATCTGCTTTCGCATGATTTCAAAACGGATGTCGCAAGAATAACTTTTCTGGATGAAGCTGCAAGCGATTGGGCTACCATGCTTTCTGTATTATACGCCATACTGGAAGGTCTCTCGCGTCAAATGGGGATAGAGAGAACTGATATAAAAGGCTGTCTGTTCCGCACCAGCGAAATGGGAATGCAGCTGTTCAGCCTGATTCTATATGACGCCGTTGCTGGCGGAGCTGGCCATGTTCGCCGTCTGGTTACTGAAGATGGTGTCGCGTTCCAGAGCGTTTTGAGAAATGCATATCATGTAGTTAGCACATGTGAATGTGGTAGCTCGTGCTACAAATGTCTTAGAAATTATTATAATCAGAAGATACACGACGACCTTGACCGAACAAAAGCTGCACTCTTTTTAGAAAAATGGATTGGAGAAATGGAAAAAACTGACGTGAATGAAGACCAAAATACATTTGTAGATTGTATACTACCTTTCTAATTTACATCATCCAGTGTCTGGCTGCAACAGCGAGGTCATTGCCGGAGCCAAGGCCGTGACAGGTTCACGCAGTCTGCGGAACTGCGCAGACCCTGCATAGAGACCGCCTTATCTCCATCGCAGAGAACCGTCAATCCCCGCCTTTCCCGCTTGACAAACAAAATGCAGCGAATTTACAATAAAGAGTATAGATGGTTAGTTATTACTAACTTCGGACCAAGGAGGGGATACCATGCGTCGCACCGTCTGTCTACTCTGGCTCGCTTTGCTGCTGCTGACCGCCTGCGGCGGGGATGCCGCAACCGCCGCGCCCGGGGCGCGGGAGCGCAGTTTCTTCGCCATGGACACCTATATGAGCATCCGCGCCAACGGCGCGACGGAGGCGCTGCTGGCGCGGGCGGAGGAGGCGGTGCGCGAGCTGGAGCGGCGCATCTCCGTCACGGACGGGGGCAGCCAGGTTTTCGCGCTGAACCGCGACGGCGCGGGGACGCTGGACGCGGAGACGGCGGAGCTGCTGCGCCGGGGGCTTGCGCTGTGCGCGGAGACGGACGGGGCGCTGGACCTCAGCGTCTATCCGGTGCTGCGGGCCTGGGGCTTCACCACGGGGGACTACCGGGTGCCCGCCCCGGCGGAGCTGGCGGACCTGCTGCGCCTGGTGGACTACCGCCGGGTGCGTCTGGACGCAGACGGGACTGCGGCGCTGGACCCCGGGATGCAGCTGGACCTGGGCAGCGTGGCCAAGGGCTATCTGGGCGACAAACTCTGCGCCCTGCTGCGGGACGGCGGCGTGGAGAGCGCCCTGCTGGACCTGGGCGGGAACGTCCAGGCGCTGGGCGGCAAGCCGGACGGCAGCCCCTGGCGCGTGGGGATCCGGGACCCGCAGGGGGAGGGGCTGCTGGGCGTGGTCGCGGTCCGCGACTGCGCGGTGGTCACCTCCGGCGGCTATGAGCGCTGCTTCACCGACGGGGACGGGACCGTGTACTGGCACATTCTGGACCCGGCCAGCGGGATGCCGGCCCGGAACGGGCTGCTCTCTGTCACTGTAGTGGGACAGGAGGGGCTGCGCTGCGACGCGCTTTCCACCGCTCTGTTCGTGATGGGCCCGGAGCGGGCGGCGGCCTTCTGGCGCGCCCAGGGGGACTTTGAGCTGGCGCTGGTGACGGAGGACGGCAGACTGCTGCTGACGCCGGGCCTGGCGGAGCGTTTCACCCCGGCGGAGGGTCTGTCCCTGCGCGTGGAGACCCTGGAGCGGGAGGCCGCGGCATGACGAAGCGACTGACCCGGGCGGCGTTGCTCACGGCCCTGGCCCTGATCATCTTTGTACTGGAGGCCCAGATCCCGCCGCCCGTCCCGATCCCAGGCCTCAAATTGGGCCTGGCCAACATCATCACCGTCTACGCCATGTTCCGGCTCGGCCCGAAGGACACGCTGGCGATTTTGCTTGTGCGCATTTTTCTGGGCAGCGTCTTTGCCGGAGCCGTCAGCGCCATGCTTTTTTCTCTGGCGGGCGGGCTGCTGTGCTATCTGCTGATGCTGCCGCTGCGCCGGATGCTCAGCATCCGGCAGATCTGGGTCTGCGGCGTACTGGGCGCGCTGGCGCACAACCTGGGCCAGACCGCCGCCGCCATCTGGATCTATCAGAGCCTCGCGGTGGCATACTATCTCCCCCTGCTCCTGCTGAGCGCCGTCATCACGGGTGCCCTCACGGGCCTGAGCGCCCAGTACCTGGTGGACCGCATGGCGCGGAAGGAATCGAAGGGCGCGGAGCAGGAGGGGGAGGGCGGCGCGCCCCCCGGCTGACCCCCGCCTTGACAAGCTCCGGCGGCCCGGGTATGATGGGACAAAGCCGACGCGGCGGCAGCATTTTGGAGAAGGACGGACTGAGAATATGGTAGCGTTTGCACAGAAGGAACACTACGGATTTGAGGATTTCCGCCGCCTGGTGGCGGTGCTGCGGGGCCCCGGCGGCTGTCCCTGGGACGCGGCCCAGGACCACCACAGCATCCGGCGCAACCTGCTGGAGGAAGCCTACGAGCTGGCCCAGGCCCTGGACCGGGAGGACCTGGAGAACATGAAAGAGGAACTGGGGGACGTGCTGCTCCAGGTGCTGTTCCACGCCCGGCTGGAGGAGGAACAGGGGCGCTTCAGCATCGACGAGGTCTGCGACGCGGCGGTGAAAAAGCTGATCTTCCGCCACCCCCACGTCTTCGGCGACATGGCCGGGGCCACCCCGGAGGAGGCCCTGCGCAACTGGGACGCGAAAAAGCGCGTGGAAAAGCGCCAGTGCAGCGTTGCCCAGGCCATGGCGGACGTGGCGGAGACCCTCCCCGCCCTCTGGCGCGCCGACAAACTGCTGCAAAAAGCGGAAAAAGCGGGCCTCGCGCCGGAAGACGCGCAGCAGGCCCGGGAGACGCTGAAAACCGAGACAGCACGCCTCTGCGCCGCAAAAGCGGAGGAAGCGGAAGCCGCCCTGGGCCAGACCCTCCTGGCAGCAGTCCGCCTGGGCCGCAGCCATGGGGCGGATCCGGAGCGGGCTCTGCATCGGGCCTGTGAACGGTATGTGGAGGAGATCCGTGCGGTGGAGGAGGCATATTCCACGGAAGCTTGAATGTGCGGCAGAGGAAGAGCCATGAAATCGCTGACCAGAATCGGGCAGTGGAATCACACCATAGGAACTGTTTCACGAATTGCGGGACGAAGCATGAAACACGCAGTTAAGACAGCCACGCAATTCTGGCGGGACTGCAAGCGCGCCGTGAAGCGCGGTCAGAACATAAAAAAGAAGAATACAAAGCGAAAACCCTGCCGACGTTCGTCGACAGGATTTTCGCTTTGGTGTCGGCGGCGGGGCTCGAACCCGCACGGGTCTCCCCAGCGGATTTTAAGTCCGCATTGTCTACCGATTCCAACACGCCGACCCGGGAGACAAATTTCATGGTTGGCCCCATTATAGCGGGCGCGCCGCGGGCTGTCAAGCGTTGGTTTTCCTGCAAAAGGGGAGAGGATCCAAGACCCTCTCCCGCTTGCATATGTCCGCTTACACAGCCTGCGCGGGTCTCCGCAGCAGCTGCGGCAGAATGGCTGCCGCCACCAGGACCACGCCGATCACGTCGGTCAGGATGCCGGGGTAGATCAGCAAAAGCCCTCCCGCGATGCAGAGGATGCGCTGCCAGACCTGCATGGGGGCCTTGACAAAGCCCTCCAGCGCGGCGGCGATGCCAAACATGCCGATGCCGGCGGTGACGATGCCCAGCACGGCGGCCCCGATCCCCTCGTTCATCAGCAGCAGACTGGGCTCCAGCGCGAAGATGTAGGGCACCAGGAAGGCGGCGATGGCCAGGCGCGTGGCGTTGATGCCGGTTTTCATCGGGTCGGACTTGGCAATGGCGCTCCCGGCGTAGGCGGCCAGGGCCACCGGCGGCGTGATGTCGGCCACGATGCCGAAGTAGAACACGAAGAAATGGGCGGCGATCTTGTCGATGCCCAGCTGGATCAGGATGGGCGCGCAGGTGAAAGCCATGATGCAGTAGTTGGCGGTGGTGGGGACGCCCATGCCCAGGATGATGCAGCAGAGCATGGTCAGGAACAGGGCGATCAGGGTGGAGAGCATCGGGATCGGGATGCTGCGGGACACCGCGATGACCCCGTTGATGAGCCCGGAGGCCAGACCCGTGACGGTGATGCAGCCGGCGATGACGCCCGCCATGGAGCAGGCGGCGGCCACGGTGATGCAGCTGCGCCCACCGGCCTCCAGGGAGCCGAAGATCATCTCCCAGAGCCGCTTCCCGGTATTCAGGGACACCGGCTTGCCGGTCTCCTCCCGGCTCTCGGTGAACAGGGCGGGCAGACTGACCACGATGCTGGCCAGAATGGCGATGCTGGCGCTCCACTGGAGGGAGCGCAGGTTGGTGGACACCAGCCAGATCAGCAGCACCAGGGGCAGCAGCAGATAGATGCGCTTGGCCAGCACCCGGAAGCGGGGCAGCTGGTCCCGGGGAATGCCGGAGAGCCCCA
>JAFYIF010000002.1 GCA_017538775.1 Oscillospiraceae bacterium
AGCCAAATCAGATACGGGATCTGCAAATTCCCCGCCCGCCGGTCGATGCGCCGGAAGCGGACCGTCATCAGCCAGACCAGCGCCAGCAGAAACAGCAGCCAGAAGAAGCTCAGCAGCAGCGCCCGGAAGCGGAAGTAGAAGACGGTCCAGAGGAAGTTCACCACCAGCTGCGTGGCCCAGACGAAGAGCGCGTCGGAGACCGCCGGGCTGTCGCTGAGCCAGACCCGCGCCGCCGAGACGCCCATCAGCGTAAAAAGCAGCGTCCAGACCACCGGGAACAGCCAGGCGGGCGGGCTCAAAGGCGGTCGGACCAGCTCCGGGGTCTCAAACTGCCCGGCGTTCAGCACGGCGGAGAGGACGCCCACCCCCAGCGCGATGCCGATGAAAATGCCGTATGCCCAGATCGTGCGCTTGTTCATGATGCATCACCTGGACCAGTATATGGAACGGGAACAGGGCTTATGCTTCCAGCAGCCCCAGCTCCCCCAGCGCCGCCCGCAGCGCCTCCTGCCCGGCCGGGGCCATGTCCGTCAGCGGCAGCCGAAGCATCCCGCTGTCCAGCCCCAGCATGGCCATGGCCGCCTTGACCGGGATCGGGTTGGTCTCCGCGAAGAGCAGCCGGAACAGCGGCATCAGCCGCCGGTGCTGCCGCCGGGCGGCGGCGAAGTCCCCGGCCAGGCAGGAGGCCGTCAGCTGCGCCAGCTCCGCCGGGGCCACGTTGGAGGCCACACTGACCACCCCGTCCGCCCCCAGGGCCATCATGGGCAGGGTCTGGTCGTCGTTGCCGCAGTAGAGCCGCAGTTCGTCCCCGCACTCCGCCGCGATCCGGGCGCAGAGGCCAAAGTCCCCGCTGGCCTCCTTGACGCCGTTGATGTTCGGGTGACGGCTCAGCTCCAGATAGGCCTCCGCCGGAATGCCAATGGCCGTGCGGGAGGGGACGTTGTACAGCAGCAGCGGCACCGGGGACCGGTCCGCCACATACCGGAAATGCGCCAGCAGCCCGGCGGGGCTGGTCTTGTTGTAATAGGGCGGCGTCATCAGCACCGCGTCAGCCCCCACCGAGGCGGCGTAGCGAGCTTTTTCCAGACAGGCCGCCGTGTGGTTGCCGCCCACCCCCGCGATCACCTTCATCCGCCCGCCGATGTGGGCGGTACAGCCCGCCACCATGCTGGCGTACTCCTGCGCCGTCAGCGTGGCGTTCTCCCCGGTGGTGCCCGCCAGCACCACGGCGTTCACGCCATTCTCCCGCTGGCGGTCCAACTGCCGCTTCATGCGCGCCAGATCCACCCTGTCGGCGGAAAAGGGCGTGATGACCGCGGTACAGACGCCGCGAAACAAAGCTTCCTTCAAACCGGACCCTCCCCAAAAAGAATCAGGCAGCCCCGCGCCGACCTCGGCCGGGTGCTGCCTGATATCCTATGCAAAAGCGTCCAAAGCGGTGAAAAGGGCGTGATGGTGAAATTGCCGTGACTCTGTAGGGCGCGCCGACCCCGGCGCGCCGGGACAAGCACAAACCAAAGGCGCTGCGCCCGCCTTAGGCCTCCTCCCAGAGCCGCTCCGGGTACAGCCCCCGCGCCTTCATCCCGGCGATGGCCTCCCGGACGGACTGCAGATCCTCCTGATAGGTGACCCCGTGCCAGACCTCGTCACAGGGCAGCACCTCCACGCTGGCCTTCCCCTCGTCCAGCAGCGCGTTCACCACGGAGGGCAGGAAGTATTCGCACTTCAGCGGATTGCCCGGCACGCTGGCCTCCAGAAAGGCCGGAAACCGCGCCCAAAGCTCGTCCAGCATCATCCGGGAGAAGCCCCAGAAGTTCATGCTCACGGTCTCGTCCCCGCGCAGGGGATGCTCCGCGCCGTCCTCCACATAGACGGCGGCCCGGCCCCGGGGCATGATCTGCGTCCGCTCGGTGACGCCGCTGAGGAAGCGCCCGTCCAAAGAGCAGACCCCCCGCGCCACGCTGCCGTTCTCCGTCACGGTGTTGCGCAGCACATAGCCCACCATCGCAAACTCCGAAGCCGGACGCTCCGCGGCCAAAAAGCGGTAGATCGTCTGAAAGGCCCCCGCCCCGTAAAAGTCGTCGGCGTTGATGACCGCAAAGGGCCCGTCCACCGCCTCCCGGCAGCAGGCCACCGCGTGCCCGGTCCCCCAGGGCTTCACCCGCCCCTCCGGCACGGCAAAGCCCTCCGGCAGCTTCCAAAGCTCCTGGTTGACATAACGCACATCCAGAAAGCGCTCCATCCGCCGCCCCACGGCGGCCTTGAATTCCTCCGCAATGGCCTCCTTGATGACAAAGACCACCTTCTCAAACCCGGCCCGCCGGGCGTCAAAAAGGGAAAAGTCCAGAATCGGGTGACCGAAATCGTCCACGGGCATGATCTGCTTCAATCCACCAAAACGGCTGCCCATACCGGCGGCCATCACGACAAGCGTAGGAGAGGGCATAGCAAGTTCCTCCAGTCTGACAGTTTTCCACAGTGTAGCACGGATGGAGAGTCCTGGCAAGGGGGGGGGCGACGCTGTAAGGCTCAGTTCACCCGTTCAATCGCCCGTCCGCCTCCCGCAATCCCCCTTCCGTCAGCTCCACCACCCGCGTACAGACCTCCCGCAGATATTTCCGGTCGTGCGAGACGCTGAGGATCGCGCCGGGGAAGGACGAGAGCAGGGCGCGGACCTCCGGGCCGGAGAGGGGGGAGAGGTTGCGGGTCGGCTCGTCCAGGACCAGGACGCCCGCGCCGCACATACAAAGGCGCAGAAGCAGCAGCTTGGCCTTTTGCCCGCCGGAGAGGGCGTCCATCGGGTGCAGCATCTCCTGCGGGGTGAAGTTCAGACTGCCCAGGCGCGTCCGGGCGGCGGTGACCGCCTCCTTCCCGCCGCCGGGGGCCAGGAACTCCACCGGGGTCTTTCCGGGGTCCATGGCCTCCGCGTAGTCCTGGGGCAGATAGCCGACCTGGTAGCCGTCCCGGGCCTCCAGCGCTTCCAGCAGCCTCCGCAGCAGCGTGGTCTTCCCGGCCCCGTTGCGCCCGACGATGCCGAGGCGCTCCGGCCCGCGCACGCGCAGGGCCAGGTCCCGCGCCAGCAGCCGCCCGTCCGGGG
>JAFYIF010000048.1 GCA_017538775.1 Oscillospiraceae bacterium
CTGCCCGACTTTGCCTTTGCGCTGGGCAAGGGCGGGCTGGCGGAAATCAACGGCACCTATTTCCTGACGCTCTTCGCCGCGTATGTGCCCGTGGGCTTCGTGGTCTTCGCCGAGCACCTGGCCGACCACGAGAACCTCAGCACCATCGTGGGCGAGAACCTGCTCGAGAATCCCGGCCTGACCCGCACCCTGCTGGGCGACGGCATCGGCTCCTTCGCCGGCGCAATCTTCGGCGGTTGCCCGAACACCACCTACGGCGAGTCCATCGCCTGCGTCGCCATCACCCGCAACGCCTCCACCGTCAGCATCTGGGGCGCGGCGGTGCTGTGCATCATCGTCTCCTTCCTGACCCCGCTGATGGCCTTCCTCCAGACCATCCCCAACTGCGTCATGGGCGGCGTCTGCATCGCCCTCTACGGTTTCATCGCCGTCAGCGGCTTCAAGATGCTCCAGCGCGTCAACCTGAACGAGAACCGCAACCTCTTTGTCGCCTGCGTCATCTTCATCACCGGCGTCGGCGGCATGACCCTCACCTTCGGCGCGGTGGAGATCCGCACCGTCGCCTGCGCCCTGATCCTGGGCATCCTCACCAACCTCCTGCTCTCCGGCAAAAAGGAGGGCGAGAACGACCAGGCCCCGCTGCAAAAGTAATCGGAATCGAAGCCAGTTTTGCGCCCCCGTCCGTGCAGACGGGGGCGCAATTTGTCGGGGCCGTCGAGGACGCCGGCCCCTACAAATCCTTTTTCCCACATCTCACGATGCAGGAGGTATCAGCCATGACCCACACATCATCCCGCCGCCCGGAGGTGGCCGCGGTGCCCTGTCCGGACTATGCGCCGGAGTCCTGCGCCCGGGCGGTGGAACAGCTTGCCGCGCTCTGTCCGGCGCTGCAGGCCATTCGCCCCGGGCAGCGGGTGCTGCTGAAAGTCAACCTGGTCACCGGCCTGAAACCGGAGCGGGCCGGGACCACCCACCCGGCGCTGGTGCAGGCCCTCTGCGCCTGGCTGCGGGCGCGGGGCGTCTTTGTCACCGTCGGCGACGGGCCGGGCGGGGCCTTTACGAAAGCCTATCTGGACGGGGTCTACAGCCTGACCGGGATGCGGCGGGCCGCGGCGGAGTCCGGCGCGGCGCTGAACGCGGATTTCAGCGTGAAACAGGCGGAATACCCGGAGGCCGCCGTGCTGAAACGCTTTGACTACACCGGCTGGCTGGACGGGGGCGAGTGCATCATCAACTTCTGCAAGCTGAAAAGTCACGGCATGATGGGCCTGAGCTGCGCGGTCAAAAATCTGTTCGGGGCCATCCCCGGCCTGACCAAGCCCGCCTATCACTACCTGTACCCGGCCTACGCCGATTTCGCGGATATGCTCATCGACTTAAACGAGTATTTCCGCCCGGTCCTGAACCTGGCGGACGCGGTGGTTTGCATGGAGGGCAACGGCCCCACCGCCGGGACCCCCCGGCACATGGGGCTGCTGCTGGCCGGAGAGAGCCCCTACGCCCTGGATCTGGTGGCCGCCCGGCTGATCGGGCTGAGCCCGGAGCAGATCCCCACCCTGGAGCGGGCCTGTCAGCGGGGCCTGGCGCCGGAAACGGCACTGGAAGTGCCCCTGGCGCTGGGAGACGGATTCCCGAAGACGGATCGACCGGAATCCCCCTGGGCGCGGCTGGACGCCTTCCGCATCCCGGACTTCCAGACCCCGGCGGCGGACGCGGGCATGGAGGTGTTCCTGAAAGGCCAGGGCTTCCTGGCCCGCAGCGGCAACCGCATCGTCCGGGACGTGCTGGCCGTCCGCCCCAGGCTGAACGCCCCCCAGTGCGTCGGCTGCAAGCGCTGCGCCGGACTCTGCCCGGTGCAGGCCATCACGATGCAAAACGGCAAGCCCCGCATCGACCGGACCCGTTGCATCCGCTGCTTCTGCTGCCAGGAGTTCTGCCCCGCCGGGGCGCTCCAGGCAAAGCGGAGCCGATTGGGGGATGCGCTGCTGCGGTGGGTGCATTGAGGGTGCGAAAAGGCGGCGATCCCGCCTGAGCCTTGGCATCAGGACGAAATCGCCGCGGGTATGGCATCTGGCGCGTGGGACAGTTTTTCCGTTTCGTTATTGGGCATATGTGGCAAACGCAAGCACCCAGGTCAGATTCACCTGGACACCTCTGCCGTAGTTGTGGGCGTTCATTCTGTCGGCGAGCTGGTTCCAATACCATTTCCCGAAGTTCAGCGCAGCCTTCGCATATACGTTGGGAATGTTGAAGATGTTCAGGATCAGACTCACAATATTGGAGCACCACTTGAGGTTGGAAGCGATTCGTTTGGTTTCACAGTCACAGGCAAACCGCTTGACGCCCCACCAGCAGAAATTGGTGGAGTTTCTTCCCCCGCGGCAGCCTTGCGCCTGTTCTCCGTCGTGGTGATTCTCCAGCGCGACCGCAGCGAAGGTGCTGTCAGAGGATACGACCTCGAATTCCTTGCTCTCCTTGATGGTGATCAGTCCATCCTTGGCTTCCTTGTTGATGGTCTTGATGAATTCCGCCTGAGAATCAATGAGTTCTTTGCTGATCCCAGCGGCCCGGGCCGCCTTTTTGTCGATCACATACTGGCCCTTCACGACGCTGACATACGGGTCCAGGGCGATCACTTCCTCGTAGGTCGGATTCTTCGCTTTCAGGTCCTCCTTCTGCGTCGTCACCTTTCCCGCAGCGAGAGCCGGTACGGCGGCGGAGAGCACAAACAAAAGGCTCAGGACCAGCGCAATGCTTCTTTTGCTCAGTTTTTTCATTGGTTTTCTCCTCTCCAGAATCGATTGTTATGGTTCCAGAACCTTTTGAACGAAGTTGCCCAATGGAACTGCCTCCTTCCGTCCGTCTTTCGTCCTACTCGGTCCAATATTAAAATACTATAGTATTTCTATTTTGTCAAGTGGGAGGAGATAATTGTATTGTAATTTTCGACCTGGAGGCGGTCTCCTTGCTGGGTATCCGAATCAGAGAATTGCGAACGGCGCATGGGCTGAGCCAGGTGTCGTTCGCCGCGAAGCTGTCCGTCACAAAACAAACCGTGTCCAACTGGGAAAACGACAACATCCTCCCTTCCATTGAGATGCTGACGCAGATCGCCGATTATTTCCACACCACCACGGACTATCTGCTGGGGCGGGACGACAAACGGCTGCTCGATGTCTCCGGCCTGACGGAGGAACAGTTTGCACACATCAACTTCATCATTCAGGATATCGAGGGCGCGTGAACGGTATCTGAGACACGGATACCTGTGCCACTGAGAGGCGGCGGGACCCCGGACAGACTGGGATCTCGCCGTTTGCTATGAATTGTCTCATTCCCCGCTCAGCAGACCCCGCAGTTTGGTCAGCGCCCGGCGTTCCAGGCGGGAGACCTGTACCTGGCTGACGCCCAGCACCTTTGCGCTGCGGTCCTGGGTCAGGCCGTGGAAGTAGCGCAGGGAGATCACCATCCGCTCCCGCTCCTCCAGGCGGCCCAGGGCCTCGTCCAGGGCCAGGCGCTCCACCAGGCGTTCCATCTCCCGGTCGTCGCCCAGGACCCGGTCCAGGCGGGTGCGGCCTGTGGGGTCCTCCTGTTGGAGCGATTCCGTCGGGGCCAGGGCCGCCTCCGCCTGGGCGATGGCCTCCGGGTCCAGGCCGGTCTCCGCGCTGAGTTCCGACAGGAGCGGCTCCCGCCCCAGGCGCTGGTTCAGGCTCTCCCGGGCCTGGCGCAGCAGGGCATAGCGCTCCTTGATGCCCCGGCTGACCTTCACCGCCCCGTCGTCCCGCAGGAAACGGCGGATCTCCCCGGCGATTTTCGGCACCGCGTAGGTGGAAAACTGGGTGCCATAGGCAGGGTCGAAGCCGCCCACGGCCTTGAGGAAGCCCAGGGCGGCCAGCTGATACAGGTCGTCGGCCTCCACGCCCCGGCCAAAGAAGCGCCGGGCGACGCTCCAGATCAGGCCCTGGTTTTCCTCCGTCAGCCGCTCCGCCGCCGCCCGGTCCCCGGCCTGGGCCAGGCATATCAGCTCCAGGGTGTCCGGCTTCATCCCGGTTTTCGGCGGATGCGGCGCTGCATGGTCACCGTCGTGCCGCGGCCCGGGGCACTGCGGATGCGCAGCCGGTCCGTGAAGCTCTCCATGATCGTGAAGCCCATGCCGCTGCGGTCCTCGCCCCCGGTGGTGTAAAGGGGCTGCCTGGCCCGGTCCACGTCCTCGATGCCCCGGCCCTTGTCCTTCACCGTGATTTCCAGATACTCCCCGTCCAAAATCCGCGCCCGGAGCCAGACGACGCCCACGGTGTCCGGGTAGGCGTGGACGATGGCGTTGGTCACCGCCTCGCTGACCGCCGTGCGGATGTCCCCCAGCTCGTCCAGGGTGGGGTCCATCTGGGAGGCGAAGGCCGCCACAGAGGCCCTTGCCAGCGCCTCGTTGGCGCTCCGGCTGGGAAATTCCAGCTTGAGATAGTTGTCCCGCTTCATGCCTGCTTCGCCTCCTTCGCCGCCGCGATCTGTACCACCCGGCCAATGCCGCCCGCGTCCAGCACCCGCAGCGGCTGGGCCCCCACGTTCTCCACCCAGAAGCGCCCGCCCCCGGCCACCAGCCGCCGGTGCAGACGCAAAATCAGCGCGATGCCGGAGGAGTCCATGAAGCTCAGCCGCCCCAGGTCCAGCACGCAGTCCCGGGGCAGATATTCCCCCAGCAGCCGCTCCACCAGCTCCGCCGCCCCCCGCACCGCGTGGTGGTCCAGCTCCCCGTGGAGATAGATGGTCAGGCGTCCGTTGTCATAGGAGGAAAAGACTTTCATCGGCGCTACCTCCGAATCGTACAGGATACCCCGATTGTAGCGGGTTTATGCGGAAAAAGCCGTCGAAGGCTGTGAGAAGCGCAAAAAAGAGGCCGCCCCGCCGGAACGGTGGGACAGCCTCCGGTTGTTCTGTTTACGCGATCAGTTCCCTTGCCATGGACAGGAGTTCCTCCTTCTCCATGCCTCGGTCACAGTGCAGGCGGCACTGCAAGGGGCCCTGCTGCCAGGTGAGCGTCCAACTGACCGCTCCCGTCTCCTTGCCCCACTGGTCGCACCAGACGGAGCGGGCGGCATAAACCGTCACCCCGTCGATCTCCATCTCCGGGTCCCCGTAGACGAAGCTGACGGTCTCCCCCTCCTGCCAGGGGATCTGGCTGAAGCTCACGTCCTGCTTCCCCGGCAGCGTATAGGTGAAGGTGTAGGACGGGACAGTGGCCTCCACGCTGCGGTTTTCGCCCAGCATCCGATTCGTCATCGTGTAGCCCCGGGCGAAGGTATAGCCATTGGCGAAGCACTCCGGCAGCAGCGCATCGCAGCCCAACACCGCATGGGCCTCCGCTTCTGTAGGCAGGGTCGTGAAGGGATCCTTCTCCAGGCTGCGGCTGGAAATACCCAGGATCGCGCCGCTGCTGGCCAGGGCCGTGAGACTCAGCAACAGCACCGCCGCCACAGCGATTAATATCGTACGTTTCGTTTTCATGGTGATTTGCTTCCTTTCCGTCGGCGCAGGAGCGGTCAGCGCGCAGGTCCGCGCCGCGATGCGCGCCATGTCCAGCCGCGCCGGGGCGGTCTGCGCCCCGCGGGACGGCAGGCCCAGTTCGCTTCGCAGATCTCGCCGCTTCATATGCTCCCCTCCGCTTCTGTCAA
>JAFYIF010000049.1 GCA_017538775.1 Oscillospiraceae bacterium
AAGATCGCCGCTTACGGCGGCATCGACCTCTTTATGGGCGGCATCGGCGTGGACGGCCACATCGCCTTCAACGAGCCCTACACCAGCCTGGCCTCCCGCACCGGTCTGCGGAACCTGACCACCGACACCCGCATCGTCAACTCCCGCTTCTTCGGCAACGATCCGGAGAAGGTCCCCTCCCAGGCCCTGAGCGTCGGCGTCGGCACCGTCACGGATTCCAAAGAAGTGCTGATCCTGATCAACGGCCACAACAAAGCCCGCGCCCTGGCGGCCACCGTGGAGGGCGGCGTGAGCCAGAAGTGGACCTGCAGCGCCCTGCAAATGCACAACGGCGCCATCATCGCCTGCGACGAGGCGGCCTGCGGCGAACTGACCGTGGACACCTATAAATACTTCCTGGACATCGAGCGGGGAGAGCGGCTGTAAGCCCCCACTGCGCAGCAAATCCTGATATGAGTCTCCTTCCCATTATAATGGGAGTGGACAGAAAAAACCAAGCGACAACCCATCCAACGCGAAGGGTTGTCGCTTGCTTCATTGATGCGCGAAAATGAGGACGCCTCTTTTGGTGCCGGTGGTGGGACTCGAACCCACACGCCATCGCTGGCAACGGATTTTGAGTCCGCCTCGTCTACCATTCCAACACACCGGCACATCACAAGATAGTATACTACAGTTGCCGCCCGATTGCAAGAGCGAAATCCGAATTGCGCGTACCCGGCGCGCTGTCGGTAAGTTGCTGCGTCACCGTGCTTTTCCCCGAGCCGTTGGGCCCGGTAAAAACCCGGATCGAGGGCATCCGCCGCTCCTTTCAGCGCACCGTGACCGGGCGTCCCGTGTCGGGGTCCGGATAGGTGAAGTGGTCGGAGGGGGCGCGGCCGGAAGCGCCGTCGCCCTTCGACACCGCAAGGCGCATCCGCCGTTCCAGTTCCGCCCGGTCCGGCCGCGGCTTCGCGCCGGACTCCGCCCCGGCCGGGTCCACCACGTCGAAGGGGAAACCCCGCTCCACCGCGAAGCGCCGCAGAAAAATGTTCACCGCCGTGCTGAGGGACAGGCCAATGGCCTCCGAGACCTGTTCCGTCACCGCCTTGACGCTGTCGTCCACCCGTGTCGATACCGTAGCCATCCTGCGCATCCTTTCTGTCCTGGATGGAGGGAGCGGACCGGAAACAAGCCCGCTCCCTCTCGCGTATCGTGTATGAAACAAAGACCCGCTTCTTGCTTGCTCGATAGCAGATCTCCCTGTCCCTGCCAATCGACTGTCACACAATTCTATGCAAAGTCCACACATTTGCACGGGAAAACGCAAAAACGCATTCAGGACCCGGCTTTCAGCTCCAGGGTCCGCTGATAAGCCGCCGCCACCGCGTCCATGAGCGCCCCGCGCACGGCGTGTTGTTCCAGGGCGCGGACGCCGGCGATGGTGCTGCCCCCCGGGGAGCAGACCGCCGCCCGGAGCGCCGCCGGGTCCGTGCCGCTCTCCATGGCCAGCTGCGCCGTGCCCAGCAGCGTCTGGGCTGCCAGCAGTTCCGCTTCCCGCCGGGTCAGGCCGCAGAGCACGCCCCCGTCGGCCAGGGCCTCCAGGAACAGGCAGACGAAGGCCGGGCCGCAGCCGCTGAGGGCGCAGGCCGCGTCGATCTTGGACTCCGGCATGGGCAACAGCAGCCCCGCGCCGCCCAGCAGCGCCTGGAATGCCGCCTCGTCCTCCGCCGTCACCCCGGGGCCGCAGCAGTAGGGGATCGCCCCGGCCCCCACGGAGACGGGGGTGTTGGGCATGATGCGGATCACCGGGCAGTCCCCCAGCAGCGCCGACACCGTAGAAAGCGGCACCCCCGCCGCCATGGTGACGACGACAAAGCGGTCCTGCCGGGCCGCCAGCGCGGGCCGCAGCTCCTCCGCCGCCTGGCGCAGGACCTGGGGCTTGACGCCGAGGAACAGCAGGGGACTGCGCGTCGCCAGCTCCCCGGCGGAGACGGGCACCGTGCCATGCTCCTGCCGCAGCCGCTCCAGTTTCTCCGGGTTGTGGTCGGCGGTGAGAATGTGCTGCCCGCCCACCTGCTTTGCCGCGGCGGCGGCCAGCGCGCCGCCCATGTTGCCGCAGCCGAGAAAACCTGCCAGTATCATGGGATACACCTCAGCGGATCTGTCCGCTGCCGCGGACAATGTATTTGTAGGTGGTCAGCTCCTCTAGCCCCATGGGGCCCCGGGCGTGGAGCTTCTGGGTGGAGATGCCCATCTCGCAGCCCAGGCCGAACACGCCGCCGTCGGTGAAGCGGGTGGAGGCGTTGACGTACACCGCCGCGGAGTCCACCCGCCGGGTAAAGGCCTCCGCCGAGGCTTCGCTGCGGGTCAAAATCGCGTCGCTGTGGCCGGTGGAGTGGCGGGCAATGTGGGCGATGGCCGCCTCCGTGTCGTCCACCACGGCCACGGCCAGGATATAATCCAGAAACTCCGTGTCGAAGTCGGCCTCCCCCGCCGGGACGCCGGGGATGAGGGCGGCGGCGCGGGCATCCAGCCGCAGCTCCACCGGCGTCAGCCCCGCCGCGCTGCGCGCTGCGCCCAGCCGCTCGGCCAGCCGGGGCAGAAACTCCGCTGCGATGTTCCGGTGGACCAGCAGCACCTCCTCGGCGTTGCAGACGGAGGGGCGGGAGGTCTTGGCGTTCTCGATGACCGTCAGGGCAATGTCCGGATCGGCGCTCTCGTCCACATAGATGTGGCAGATGCCGGTGCCGGTCTGGATGCATGGGACCTTGGCGTGTTCGGTGACGCTGCGGATCAGGCCCGCGCCGCCCCGGG
>JAFYIF010000050.1 GCA_017538775.1 Oscillospiraceae bacterium
AAAACACCGATTGCGCTTCCCCGTCCGGCATCAGCAGGCCGTCGCAGTATTTCAGCCACAGCGCATGATAGAAATCCGCTTCGGAGGGGTTGCCCTGGATCAGATTGAGTAAGAGCTGATTGCTCAGTCTGGCAATGTCCCGCGCCTGCTCCGTCTCCAGCTGAACGCCGCGCCTGTCCGGCGGGATCTCCAGCTCACCGGCGTCGATTTGGCGCAGGAAGCAGGTAAACCACCGCTCCCCTTCCGGCTCCGGCAGCCCGGCCAGGGCGTCCCGCACTGCGGCGCAAAGTTGCGTCACGCTGGACGAATTTGCGCGAATCAATTCCAGCAGCCCATCCGGAAGCTGCTCCATCCTTGTTCCATTCATGGTTGTACTCCATTTTCAGAAGAGATTGCAGCCGCGGTCGGCCGCGTAAACCGCTCTCCCGCGGGACAGTCGGGATCGCCCGACTACGCGCAAACCGCGCAAGGCAGGGGCGACGCCTCCCAATTGTTTTCTGTATGGTTCTGGTTGCTGATCACATCCACAAATTTGACCTGCTGGCTGCTCAGAATGGAGGAGATCTCCCAGCTGTCGTCCTGCATCACGCCGTCCATGCGGAGCATAACCGTATCCCCGCGCTTGACCGTCTGCTGCTCCGCCTGGCGCTGCACGTTCTCCCGAAACGCCTCCTGGATCAACTGGAGCAGTTCCGCCTTGAAGTCCGCTGCTCCCATCTCCGCTCGCTTCCTGCAGCAGCGCTGCCCCAGGTCCGTCAGCTGGTAGACTTTGATGCGTCCAAACTGCGTGGCCTGTACCGTCCGGGTGCGCAGCAGATTTTTCATCAGGTTGCTGAGCGCGCTGTCGCTCTTTCCAAGCCCCTTTGCCAGTTCCCCGTGCCGCACGCTGCCGTGCTCGCGCAGATATTCCAGCACCTGCATGGCAGCGGGACTCGGCTTCAGCACCTCCTCCGCTGCGCGTTCATGCTCCTCCCAGCGGGCAAGCCGCTCCAGCGCTTCCAGATAGCCGTCCTTGCGCCCCAGATGGTATTCCCAGCGGCGCTGGATGTCCGGAAAGCGAAGCTTCGTCTGGCCCATCTCCTGCGTGGCCAGCAACAGCTTCTGGGCATAGTCCGCAGGCTCAGCTTCCAGCCGGGCAGACCAGAGCGAATCCTCCAGCTCCGCCGTATAATCGATCACCGCGTCCAGATCCTCGTTCCGGATGGCCGAAAGCAAATCTGTATTTGTGTTCATGCGCTGTTCTCCTCCGTCTGATTCTGTTTCCCTCATTTATCATAGGCAGGCGACCGCTGCGATATGCGCGGCGGAAGCTCCGACCGACGGGTTTCCCCGCCCGCAGCGTGCCGTCCTGCTTGTTCAGACAACTTCTGATTTGTCTCGTTCTTCGGGCGTGTATGAAAGGACTCCCTCCGCGCCCCCTGTGCCTCAAAAGCCGCAGTGCTTCGGCGGCAGGAGGATGGTCCTTCGGACGGAATCGTCCGCCGCGGCGGCCACGTCGATGTCCGTCAGGAAGACGCAGGGCCGATCCGGGTCGGTGCATTGGCCCTTGCAGTTCGGACTGAGCAGCTGGGAACTGGGCTGACCCGGTTCCATCGGGCCGGACGCATAGCCCAGAAATGCCGCCGGCTTCCCGTCCCGGAAGCCCGCAGCGCAGGCGTTGCACCAGCAGGAATAACAGCCGTAGGAGATCGGGGAAAGACCCGTGTCAAAAAACTGGCTTTTGTGGGACGAAAAGGAGGGGCAGAGCAGAAAGTTGACGTGCAGCTTCTCCAGCATCAGACGCACATAGCCGTCAATTAGAAAGTCCCGGCAGATGGGGAAGCCAAAGCGTCCCAGCCCGGGCACATGGACCACATGGATGACGCGCCGGGTGTGCCGCAGGTCTTCAGCCCAGAGTTCGCCGTGCTCCCAATGGTAATAGGGGAACTGCTTTTCCTGCACACACAGCAGCCGTCCGTCCCCGCCCCGCACATAGAGTTCGTTCCGGTCGTCGTGCCACCAGCTTGGCAGCAGCGTCATGGCCGGCATGGGGAGGCCCAGCTTGCGGAGCTCGTCCGCGAGTGCAAAGAAGAAATCCGCTGAGACGATGTCGGCGGTGCCGAGCATCTCCGGAAAGATCACGATCTGCGCCTGATTTCTTGCCGCCTCCTGCATCGCTGCGCGGATGCGGCGCTTGAGCACGTCCTCATCCCGGACCCCGCAGATGCGAAAGCGGTTCTGCCCGTCCTCCCGGTAGGTCTCCCAGCGCAGAAGATTCCGGCAGCCCAGCGGACAGAAGGCGATCCGCAGCATCCGCCCGGTTTTGGAAAACTGCGGCCCGTCCACCTGCGGCAGGTCGATGGAGGAGAGGAAGGCATGGCGGGCCAGATACGGCTCACCCCCGTATTGCAGCGTATCCAGCTCCAGATAGGAGAAGTTGGAAAATTCGGTATGGACGCCGGGCTGTCGGTCCCAGGAGAACTTTTTCCCCCGGTCGATGCCGAGGAAGGGCGGCAAAACCGCGATCCCCGTCTGCGGCGCGTTGTCGTTCAGCGCCTCAAACTCCTGCGGCCCGGACGTCCGGAATATAGGGAAATGCTGAACCAGGATCCCCGGCCACGCCTCTTTCCAGTCGATGTGCTGGGCGGCGAAGCGGGCCTCGTACAGCTTCAGGACGTTGAGCAGGTGACAGAAGTCGTCGTAGTGCGTCCAAGTTGTGATCGCTTTGCGATACTCCGGCGGCAGACCGGAGCGGATCAGCGCGTTTCTGTCCGGCAGCGTTGAGAAGCTCCGGGCAAAGAAGCGCTGCGCCTCCGTCAGGACCGCCGCGTCCTGCTCGGAAGTGTGCAGGGATCTGCGCGCCTCGGCGCTGACGGAAAAAAGTTTCCCATCGAGTATTTTCAGCCGGGAAATCCCTTCCGCAAGAATGTTAAACGGGTTGACGTTTGGGGGCGGGTATCTGTTCATCTGCGGTACCTCCTGTGGATGATCGTGCGCTTGAACCGTGTACTGAAACCAAACGATGCATCAATCATGAAACCACATTCTGAAGAACGATGAAGCCGGTTTCCTCCTGCAAGCCCACTATATCAGATTCCCCGCCGACAGTCAAGCGAATTCTTTATTTCAGTGAACAATTAGTGAACAATTTGAGCGGCAGACCTGTACGCCCCGGTGCCAACAGATAAAAAATGATATGAGGCGCCAATATAAAAAAAGAAAACCCGAATCCGCTTGCAAGCCCGGCGCGGCTGTGCTAGAATCGGGTGGAAAAACCTGTCAGTTTTTGTCGGATCTCCCCTCCTCCGGGCGGTCCGGGCTGACAAATCCATTTGGAAAGGAACAGCGGAATGAAAAAGAGAGAGCATTCCA
>JAFYIF010000051.1 GCA_017538775.1 Oscillospiraceae bacterium
CGACTACAACGGCGGCAAACCCGTTCAGTACACGGTCAACAAGACCTGGGACTTCGACGGGGAGAACGACGTCTACCCGGACATCAAGGTGGCCCTCACCCAGTCCTTCCAGGGCAAGGACGCCAACGGCCAGGCTGCGGAGATCCTCTTCAACACCTACGAGGCCAGACTGACCGAGGCCAACGGCTGGAGCTATACCTTCGGCGAGCAGGAGGACCTGCGCGAGTACGCCCCCAACGGGACGCCGTTCCAGTATGCCGTCCACGAGGTCCTCTCCAACTACGATCCGGAAGAAGATCCGGTGGAACTGTCCGCAGACGGGGACCAGGGCCTGGGCTTCGTGTACAGCTCCACCGAGACCTGTATCATGGAGACGGTCACCCCCGACACGGGAGACGCTTTTGAGCGCTACCACTACACAAAGTACATCACCAACACCTACGACCCGAAAAAAGAGAACTTCCAGGGCGAGCTGGCGGTCAGCAAGGCCTGGGACAACAAAGACAAAGAGACGGAAAACCCGGAGAACGAGAACGAGTTCGGCACTGTCAAGGGATACACCTTCACGCTCAGCCGCAGAACGCGGAAGATCGCCGCGCAGAGTCTGTTCACGCTGACGACCAGGGACAACTACGAAGGCGACCAGACCCCGGAGCTCACGCCGACAGCGGGCGGTCCGGTCACTGTGGTGAGGGGCTTTGCCCTGTCCGACGAGGGCAAGTTCGTCGCCAACTTGTCCCTGGACGGCAACCCCGTCACCGTGACCGTTGACCTGAGCAACAACGGCGTCCAGGTGGACGGGCTGGCGATCTACGCCCGCGACGCGGTGCGTTATGACTACACCGTCGCCGAGGACAACAGCAATCCGGCCTATCTCCCGGTTTCGCCCCTCTCCCACCGGCTCACCGACCCGGATGCTTTCGCGCTGAGCAACGTCCTGAACACAACGGACCTGCGCGTGAACAAGCGCTTCGGCGCGTCGGTCAACGGCGAGATCGCCGAGCTGGACTACGCCCATTTCTGCCAGTTCTTCAACGAGGACTATCTCAAAAGCCTGGAACTCACGCTCTACCGGAAGACCGAGGACGAGAGCGATTGGAACAAATACCTTACCCAGTCCGGGCAAGACGGCGAAGGCGCGCTCACGCTGACGCTGGAAGCGGAGAACGATCAGTACTACTACGTCTTCCGCGATCTGCCGAAGTACAGCGCGGAGGGGGAGGCGTATCAGTACCGGCTCTCGGAGACGAAAAACGGCGGCACACTGGTCACAACGCAGTACCGCGACGCGGAGGACGCGTATCAGTCGGACCCCTCCCCGCTGACGCCGCCGGACAGCGACGAGGATGAGACGCCGTCCCTTACGGTCCGCAACAGCTTCCCGGCCAGGGCCGTCACGCTGCGCAAGATCTGGGACGACCGGGACAACGCCGACGGAATGCGGGACAGCAGCGTGGACTATCTGGTGTGCGAACTGGTCCCGGAAGACCCCGGACCGCCCACAGAGATCGAAGTCGGAGAGACCGTCAGCGCTGCGGAGGACTGGGAAACAACCATCCCCCTGCCGCTGTACTATTTCAATGGCCGTGTGATCGATGGGCTGAAGTTCAAGCTGGACGAGACCATGAGCGAGAATATGATAAGATACCGCTATGTCCTCGACACGGCAAACAGCGACGAGACATACGGCGAGATCCCAGACGACGGCATCCTTCGGCTGACCAACCAAAAAGAACAGGTCAACGGCTCCATCACACTGACCAAGACCTGGGCGGAAGATGACCCCTGGGGCCTGCAGCCGGATACGGTGTACTTCAAGCTGTACCGGCGCTGCTACGACAGCGGCGGCGTGTTTTCGGAAGCTGTGGGCGAGAACAGCACCGATCCCGACGCCCCCTATTCCCTGATCGAAGGTCAGGACTACGCGCCGGTGACCGAGGACACGCTGGGGACTGCGGTGGGAGACGCCGCAACGCATGTCATCGCCGTGACCCGGGACGCGGGCGGCGTCTACGCCCTGACGCTGGAGCATCTGCCCATCGGCGTCGTGTCCGACAGCGGCCAATGGTACGGCTATCTCTACCGCTTCGTGGAGTGCGACGCCCAGGGCAACGAGTACACCCGCCGCGACATGGACAGCTACAGCGACAGCGGCGACCACTTCTCCTATTCCTGGGACTATGCAAGCGGCGTGTGGGAGACGGCGGACGACGAGGGAATGCACCTGGCCGTCGATGACACATACCAGGCCGCCCACCGGGACCAGGGCATCGCCAACAGCCTCAAGCTCACTTCCTACCGCTTTGAAAAGACCTGGAACGACGAGAACAACCTGTACGGCACCAGACGCCCGATCACGGTGCAGCTCCAGCGCAGACTCGCCACGCAGACGGAGGAGACGGACTGGACGCCCGTTGATGTGCAGTCCGCCGCGCCCACGCCGGATGAGAATGGGCTGGATCACTGGACCGCCGCCCGCAGCGGCGAAACAGACGAAGCCGTGCAGCAGGTCTGCGCCTCCGGCAACACGCAGTCCGGCGTCTTCGACGGTCTGCCAATCTACAACAAGGACGGGATCGCCTATGAATACCGGGTCAAAGAGCTGAAGATCGGCGACATTGCCATTGTGGACGAGACCTATAACGGACATCCGGCGACCAAAACCTTTGACTATTATCTGAACTACAACTCGAATTCGTCTGTGACGGAGATCACGAACAATCTGATCGTTTATGAGCCCTCCCAGCACTACCTGGCGGAAAAGATCTGGGAAGACAACGGAAACCAGGACGGGAAGCGCCCGGACCACCTGAACGTCTATCTGGTCCAGTCGAAGGCGGAGGGAAAGACTCCGGCCAGCGTGCAAACCTTCCTGGGCGTCCTGAACGAGGCCAACGGCTGGAAGTATCAGTGGGAGAACTACCCCGCCTTTGCTGAGAACGGAGACACCTATACCTACTCGATGCAGGAGGACTCGATCGATTCGTATACGCTGGACCACAGAGTGTACAGCAAAGGAACCATTCCGGACGCCCCGGCGGATCGGAACAAGTGGGAACAGAACTCCTACACCAACGGCCATACCCAGGCCGTGCGGTCCCTGACGGTGGACAAGGACTGGCTCAACGAGCTGGAAAACGAAAAGTGCTTCCGCCCTGCAAGCCTCACCTATGAGCTGTGCTGCAAGTACACGACCTATCGCTACGCTTCCTATGACCCTGTGGAGATCGTGGCCGATTCCAGCTATGACGGCCCCATTTCCGGCGCGACGGCGCTGCTGGCGCGCTATCCCGACGCCACCTGGGAGGGCGCATACGACGCCGACAGTCACAAGGTGTTCCACTATACGAAAACGCTGACGCCCGAAGACCGCACCGACGACGAGGCGTGGGATAACGCCGTCACCTTCCACAACCTGCCTGTCTACCTCAACACCTGCGGCGACGGCCGCTGGAACGGAAAAGAAGTGGCGGTGGAGTATTACATCCGGGAGGTCGAAGACCCCACGGCGGGGGATTGGAACCCCTACCTCTACGGCGTCAGCTCCATCGACGACACCGCAGGCACCGGGCAATCCTCCCATACCACGCTCCAGAGCGGTTCCGCCGCGGCGGATCAGACGGTCACCGTGCAAAACAAGTTCAAAAAGCGTGAGATCGTCGTGACAAAGGTCTGGGAGGACCAGGGTTACGGCACGGGGCTGCACTACGACATCGACTTCACGCTGGACTGCACCGGGTCGGACTCCGGGTACAGCTATCACGCGACGGAGACCCTCAGCGTCGGACAGACCAGCGTGAGCTTCCCGGATCTGCCCATCTTTGACCAGAACGGCCAGATCCTCACCTACACGCTCACCGAGACGGTCAGCGGCTCCACGGCGGCGAACAAATACGGCTATCAGCAGTCGCAGACCGTGAGCTACCACGGCGACGGGGCCGAGCGCTTTGTGACCGTCTTCACCGTCACCAACACCCTGCCCGTGGTCCGGCTCTCCGCGGACAAGTACTGGAACGACAATCAAAACCAGGACGGGAAGCGCCCGGAGCAGCTGGACTTCACCCTGACGGGCACGGCGGAGGGGACGGCGGACATCAGCCTGACGCGCTCCGACGGCTCCACGGCCCACGCAAGCGACAGCAGCGGCACGCACTGGGGCGTGGACTTTGGCGTACAGCCGCGCTACAACGCCAACAACGTCGCCTATGTCTACAGCGTGACGGAGGCCGCCCACAGCGGCGACACGCTGGCTGCGCGCGGCTATGTGCGCTATGTCACGGAGGGCGGCAGCACCGCTTACAGCGCGACGATCACCGACGGCCTGAGCGACCCCAGCGATCCCGCTTATGGCCAGGTGGAGACCACGGCGGGCACGATGGCCTTCCACTTCCAAAACCGCTACAGCCCCGAAACCGACGCCCTCGCGGTCAAAAAGCAGTGGAACGACGCGGTCGCGGGCGTCTATGACCTGGCTGCCCTGACCCGTCCGGAATCGGTGACGGTCACGCTCTGGTGCAAATATGGGGACGAGGACCCGGTCGAGCTGGCCCAGGCCGCCGCCGATCATCCGGTGAAGCAGCTCTTCCCCAACGGCTATGCCTTTTCCAGAACGGTCCGTTCGTCAGAGGATTGGATCAAGCTGTTTGAGAACCTCCCGCGCTCCGTCAACCCCAACGGCACGGCGACCTTCAACGGACAGTCCTATCCGATCGTCTACTCCGTGACGGAGGAGGTGCCGACGGGCTACAAGGTGCGCTATTCCGCTCCGACGGCGCTGACGGACGGGGCCGACGACCGGATCACCGTGACGAACACGCTGGAGCAGCGTTCGATCCCGGTGACCAAGGTCTGGGACGACGGCGGCCTGAGCGCCGACGCGCTGCACTACGACATCGACTTCACCCTGTCCTACAGCGGCGACGCGGCGGGCGTCAGCTACTCCGAGACGAAAACGCTGGCAGCGGACGCGCAGTCCCGGACCGTGATTTTTGAGGACGTGCCGCTCTATGACAAGGACGGCCACGCCATCCCCTACACCGTCACCGAGCGCGTCCACAACGGCAGCGGCGCGACGGCGGAACGAAAATACGGCTATACCGCGTCCCAGACCCTGATGCCCGCCAGCCCCGACGCAGACCACCCCCTCGAGGCCGTCACCGTCACCAACACCCTGCCGAAAACGCTGATCTCCGTCAGCAAGACCTGGGACGACGCCGCCAACGTCTACGCCCTGCGCCCCAGCGAGATCCACGTGCAACTGGAGCGGCGGACCGTGACGGACAACGGCACGGCATGGGCCTCTGCGGAGGACGGCTGGGCCAACTGCGGCGGCGAGGCCGCCATCCGGGGCGATACCTGGAGCCATACCTACGCGGCCCTGCCCAAGTTTGACGCGAACAACATTCCGTATGAATACCGGGTGACGGAGGCGAAGGTCAACGCCTATGACACCGCCTACTTGACCGAGACAGGCTCTTATCAGGCCGCTCCCGTGGTCAAGGCGGACAGCGCCTCCGGCGACAACAGCGTGATCGGCTTCGGCGTGAAGAACACGCTGATCACCGAGCCGCTCACCCTCATCAAGATCTGGGACGACAGCGGCTGCACCCAGAGCGGTCTGCACTACCCCGTCACCTTCGCGGTCTCCAACGGCGACACGTCCAGGATCAGCTTCCAGACGGTCCCGTATGTGCTGGACATCAACGAGACGCATACGACGGGAAGCGCCGACAACTGGCGGAGAACGACCGCCGCGCTGCCCGTCTACTACAGGGACGGGACCCCGATCCTCTACACCGTGACGGAGACC
>JAFYIF010000052.1 GCA_017538775.1 Oscillospiraceae bacterium
CCTTCGGCGACGCCCTGACCCACACCGTCGCCTTCACCAACGAGCGCAACACCAACATCGACACCGGCGTGCTGCTCCAGGCCGCGGCCCCCATCGCGGGCATCGCCCTGGCCGTCGGCCTCGGCGCGGTGCTGCTGCTGGGCAAAAAGCGCCGCAACGACGCGGCCTGAGCCTGAGACCGACATCCGCCCAAGGCCCCTGCGGGGAGTCAGCCGGGGGGGGGACTCCCCGCGGCGGGCGTCTTGGGATCGTCCCACTTTTCCGTCAACGAACCGCTCCCCACGGACAAAACGCCATGACAAAGATCATCCGAATCCTCGACCGCGCCCTGGACCTGCTCGTGCTGCTGCTCATCGCGCTGATCCTGGCGGTGAGCGTCTATTCCCTCCTGGACAACTTCATGCTCTACCGCCAGGCGGACGACCCGGGCCTCCTGAAATATAAGCCCCGGCTGGACGTGCCCCTGTCCGGGCGGCGGACCGAGGCGGCGGAGCCGGACGAGCCGGGCGACATGGCCGACCAGGTGGCCTGGCTCTGCCTGGAGGACACGGGCATCGACTACCCTGTGGTCCAGGCGGAGGACAACTTCGCCTACCTGAACCGGGACCCCTTCGGCAATTTCTCCCTGAGCGGCTCCATCTTCCTGGACAGCCGGAACGCGCCGGACTTCACCGACCCCTATTCCCTGGTCTACGGGCACCACATGGAGCACGGAAAGATGTTCGGCAGCCTGGACCGCTATCTGGACCGGGCCTATTTCGACGCGCACCGGAGCGGCGCCCTCGTCACCTTCGACGCGGTCTGGCGCCTCGAGCTCTTCGCGGTGGTCTCCACCGACGGCGGCGACCGCGTGCTGTTCAACCCCAGCGGGCGCGGCAGCGCGGAGATCCTGGCCCACGTCCGGGACCGGGCGACGGTCTTTGTGCCGCCGACGGAGGAGGGGCCCATCCTCGCCCTCTCCACCTGCTACGGAGACAGCTATACCTCCCGGCTGCTGGTGCTGGGGATTCTGATTGCGGAGTGACGTACCATGCGCAAGCGTGCTCTTCAACTGCATATCACGCGCCGTCTGTCCGCCCTGCTGCTGGCGGCTGCGCTGCTCTCGCTGGCCGCCGCCGTCCCCGCACGGGGCGGCGCGGACCGTGCGGAGCTTTCGCTGCCGCTGCGCTGCACCGGTCCGGGCTGCACCGTCGGCCTCTTCGACGCGGCGGGCACGCTGGCGGACAGCGTGAGGCTGGAAGACGGCGGCGCGGGCTTGCTGCGCGTTTCCGTCGGCAGCGAGGGGCGCTATGTCTTCACCGTGCGGCTGCTGGACCGGGACGGCGCGGACACGCGCTTTGACCGCACGGTCTACAGCGTCCGCGTCTCCGCCGCCCGCAGCGCGGACGGGAGCGAGCTGCTGGCCTCGGTCTCCATCCATCTCAGCGAGGAGGACAAGGTCTCGGAGCTGGTCTTCCGCAACGAGCGCATTCCCGGCCCCAGACCCACTCCGACGCCCACGCCCGGCCCCACGGAGACCCCGGAACCGACGGAGACCCCGGAACCGACGGAAAGCCCGGAGCCGACGGAGACCCCGGAGCCGACGGAGACCCCGGAACCCAGCGAGACCCCACAGCCCACCGGAAGCCCGAAGCCGACCCCGGGCGGCCCGCCGTGGACCCCGTCGCCCCTGTATCCGCCGGGCAGTCCCCCGGAGGAATGGGAGCTCACCCCGCCGCCCGTCCCGCTCCAGCCCTTCGGCCCCGGGAACACCCCGCCGCCGGAGCCGCCGGACGACGAGGACTGGGAGGAGGACATCGACATCGACAGCGAGGACGTGCCCCTGGCCACGATCCTGCCCCAGACCGGGCAGCTCTGGTGGCCGGTCCCGGTCCTGGCCCTGACGGGTCTGCTCCTGCTGGCCGCCGGTCTGGTGGAGACCGCCAGGTCCAAAGCC
>JAFYIF010000053.1 GCA_017538775.1 Oscillospiraceae bacterium
AGCGCCCTGAGCTTTGCCGGGGACGCGGACGGCGTGCCCTTCTCCGTGGCCTGCGGCACGGACGAGGCCCCCTTCCTGCGGAGGCTGCTGGAGCTGGCCAAGGAGCGGGACCCCAAAATCGACGGGCGCATTTACCCCATCCGCAACGACTTTTACGGAGAGAGCATCACCGTCACCGGCCTCATCACCGGCGGCGACCTGATCGCCCAACTGAAAGAACGGGACCTGGGGGCGCGGCTGCTGATCTCCGAGAACATGCTCCGCCGGGAGGAACAGGACTTTCTGGACAGCGTCGCCCGCGCCGAGGCGGAGGCGGCCCTGGGGGTTCCGGTCATCCCGGTATCCGGCGACGGCGGCGCCCTCTGCGACGCCTTTTTCGGCCTCCTGCCGGAGATCCCGACGCCCAAAGCGGACGCGGAGGACACGGCATACAATAAGTATAACTGACAAGGAGGGGGAAAGCCATGCGGCTGCTGTTCACCCTGGACCGGAAGGACTACGACCCCGCCGCCCCCGTGCTGGTCCGCCCCTCCGCCCGGGGCATCCTGATCCAAAACGGAACAATCGCCCTGGTGCATTCGCTGAAATACGACTACTACAAGTTCCCCGGCGGCGGACTGGAGCCGGGGGAGCGCCCGGAGGACGCCCTGCTGCGCGAAGTGCGGGAGGAAGCGGGCCTTTCCGTGCTCCCGGACAGCGTCCGCCCCTACGGCCTGGTGCGCCGGGTCCAGCGGGGCCGGGGAGGGGAGACCTTCCGGCAGGACAACTATTACTACCTCTGCGCCGCCTCCGACGAAGCGGCGGGGCAGGAACTGGACGACTACGAGGCCGAGGAGCGCTTCACCCTTTCCTGGGTGGAGCCGGAGACCGCCCTGGAAGCCAACCGCCGCTCCGGGAAGCGGCAGGACCTGGGCGGCGTGATGCTGGAGCGGGAGTGCCGCGTGCTGGAGCTGCTGCGTCACGAGGGCTATTTTGACTGAGGAGGGAAGCGCCATGCCGATCTATGTACACAGTGCCGTCATTTTGCTGTTCCTCGTTCTGGCCGCCGTGTTTTTCCGGGGGAAGGGGACGGGGCTGATTGCGGGCTACAACACCGCCTCGGCCTATGAAAAAAGGCACACCGACGAGCGGAAGCTGACGCGCTTCATGGCCTGGCTGATGCTGGCGCTGGCGGCCTGTTTCGTGCCCATCCTGCTCAGCGCGGTGCTGGACGCCATGTGGCTGTTCTGGCTGGGCTTTGCCCTGTTTCTGGCCGTCGCCGTGGCCGGGGTCGTCTATGCCAACACCGGAAACCGCTTCTGGAAGCCATAAGGAGTGATCTGCCATGTCTAAACCCTTAGTGGCCATCGTCGGCCGCCCCAACGTGGGGAAATCGCTGCTGTTCAACCGCCTGGCCGGGCAGCGGCTCAGCATCGTGGAGGACACACCCGGCGTCACCCGGGACCGGCTCTACGCCGAATGCGAGTGGGCCGGCCGCCGTTTCGACATCGTGGACACCGGCGGCATCGAGCCGAACACCGACGACGAGATTTTGCTGTTCATGCGGGAGCAGGCCAACATCGCCATTGCTGCGGCGGACGTAATTATATTGGTGACGGAGATCGGCACCGGCGTCACCGCCGCCGACGTGGATGTGGCGAACATGCTGCTGCGCAGCCACAAGCCGGTGGTGCTGGCGGTGAACAAGGTGGACAACCCCAGCCGGGTGGACCCGACCCTCTACGAGTTTTACTCCCTGGGCCTGGGGGACCCCATCCCCATCTCCGCCGTCCACGGTCACGGCACCGGCGACATGCTGGACGCCTGCCTGCAATATTTCCCGCCGGAGGACGGGGAAGCCGAGGAGGACGACCGCATCCGCGTCGCCATCATCGGCAAGCCCAACGTGGGCAAAAGCTCCCTGACGAATCTCATCGCCGGGGAGACCCGGGTCATCGTCAGCGACGTGGCGGGCACCACCCGGGACGCGGTGGACACCCGCATCGACAACGCCTACGGCAAATACACCTTCATCGACACCGCGGGCATCCGCCGGAAGAGCAAGGTGGAGGACCGGATCGAAAAGTTCTCTGTCCTCCGTGCCCAGCTGGCCATCGACCGGGCGGACGTGTGCCTGATTTTGCTGGACGCCCGGGAGGGGGTCACGGAGCAGGACACCAAGATCGCGGGCCTGGCCCACGCGGCCGGCAAGGCCAGCGTCATCGTGGTGAACAAGTGGGACCTGGTGGAGAAGGAGACCGGGACCATGGAGAAGATGCGGAAAGAAGTGCTCCGGGACCTGAGCTTCATGAGCTACGCCCCGGTGCTGTTCCTCTCCGCCCGCACCGGCCAGCGGGTGCAGCGCCTTTATGAACTCATCAACTTCGTCAACGACCAGAGCGCCATGCGCATCACCACCGGGATGCTGAACAACGTCCTGGCCGACGCCCAGGCCCGGGTGCAGCCTCCCTCCGACAAGGGGCGGCGGCTGAAGATCTACTACATGACCCAGACGGGCGTGAAGCCCCCGAACTTCGTGGTCTTCTGCAACCGGGCGGAGCTGTTCCACTTCTCCTATCAGCGCTATCTGGAAAACCAGATCCGCGCCGCTTTCGGGCTGGAGGGCACGCCCATCCGCCTGGTGATCCGACAGAAAGGGGAGAAAGAGGCATGAAGATCCTGCTTCTGGTGCTCACCGCCGCCATCGCCTACGGTCTGGGCGGCATCAACGGGGCCATCGTCGCCTCCTGGCTGACCCAGCACAAGGACGTGCGCAACTACGGCAGCGGCAACGCCGGACTGACCAACTATTACCGCAACTTCGGCAAGGGCGGCGCGGCGCTGGTCATCGGCATCGACATTCTGAAGGGCGTGGTGGCCGTGCTGCTGGGCGGCGTGCTGCTGGGCATCGTGGGCCAGCCCACGGTGGGCAAGCTCTTCGCGGGCTTCTGCCTGGTCCTGGGCCACATGTACCCGGCCTTCCACCGCTTCAAGGGCGGCAAGGGGGCCCTCTGCGGCGAGGTGCTGGCCTTTCTGCTGGACTGGCGCGTGGGCCTGATTCTGATCTGCCTGTTCATCCTGGTCATCGCGCTGACCCGCTACGTCTCCCTGGGCAGCATCCTGGCCGCGCTGTGCTTCCCGGTCCTGGTCT
This sequence comes from Oscillospiraceae bacterium, assembly GCA_017538775.1. Classification (GTDB taxonomy): domain Bacteria; phylum Bacillota; class Clostridia; order Oscillospirales; family Oscillospiraceae; genus RGIG7114. The sequence continues at coordinate 3,131 of JAFYIF010000053.1, forward strand.
GGGTCTTCGGCTACACGGCCCTGGAGGGGCTTCTTGCCATGTGCAGCGGGCTGCTGATCGTCGTCAAGCACGGGGAGAACATCCAGCGCCTGCTCCGGGGGACGGAGAGCAAGCTGCGCGTCCAGCGCGCCGAGGGGAAAGAGCCCTGAGGATCGCGCGATTTTCCGGGAAAAGTTTGCCGTCCTCTTGTATTTTTTCCCGGAATAGAATATGATGTGCAAGACATCCTGTGTTCTGGGGCGTGCGTTTCCCCGGGGACGGGAGCAAATCTGCGACAGGAGCGATGCCGATGGAGACCCAATACCGCAGGATCTACAGCCCCGCTCTGGGGCGGGACATGGAGCTGAAGCTGTACGGCCACGCGGGCCGTCCCGTGCTCTATGTCCCCTGCCAGGACGGGCGCTTTTATGACTTCGAGAATTTCAAAATGACCGACGCCTGGGCCCCCTGGCTGGAGCGCGGCCTGGTGACGGTCTGCGCAGTGGACACCCTGGACCGGGAGACCTGGAGCGACCTGGGCGGGGACCCCGCCTGGCGCATCCGGCGGCACGAACAGTGGATGGACCACCTCTTCCATGAAGTGGCCCCCATGTTGCTCTGGGAACGGCCCACGCAGCAGGGGATCATCGCCTTCGGCTGCTCCCTGGGGGCCACCCACGCGGCGAACCTGTTTTTCCGCCGCCCGGACCTCTTCGGCGGGCTGCTGGCCCTCAGCGGCATCTACACCGCCTCCTACGGCTTCGGGGACTACATGGATGAACTGGTTTATCTGAACAGCCCGGTGGACTATCTGGCGGGTATGCCCGCCGACCACCCCTATGTGGCCCAGTACAACCGGGGGCGGGGTATCATCGTGGTGGGACAAGGTCCCTGGGAACAGCCGGAGACCACCTTCCGCCTGCGGGAGCTCTGCGCGGAAAAGGGCATCGGGGTCTGGGTGGATGTCTGGGGCCATGACGTGGCCCACGACTGGGACTGGTGGTACAAACAGGTGGCCTATCACGTCCCGCACCTGCTGGCCGACGAATGAGAAACAGACCGGGCGGCGCTGCGCTGTCCGGAAAGGAGAAAGAGAGATATGCGCAACTTCGTGTTCATTTCCCCCAACTTCCCCACCAACTACTGGCGCTTCTGCCGGGAGCTGGCAAACAACGGTCTGCGGGTGCTGGGCGTCGGCGACCAGCCCTATGACGAGCTGCTGCCGGAGCTGCGGGCGAGCCTCAGCGAATATTACAAGGTCTCCACGCTGGAAAACTATGACGAGGTCTACCGGGCCCTGGGCTTTTTCATCGGGAAGTATGGCCGCATCGACTGGCTGGAGAGCAACAACGAATACTGGCTGGAGCGGGACGCCATGCTGCGCCGGGACTTCAACATCCGCTCCGGCTTCCAGCCGGAGGACATGGCGAAGGTCAAGTTCAAAAGCGGGATGAAGGAATACTATCAGCGCGCCGGCATTCCCGCGGCCCGCTGGCACATCGTGGAGGGCCTGAGCGACTGCCTGGCCTTCGCGGAGGAGGCGGGCTACCCGCTGATCGTCAAGCCGGACAACGGGGTGGGGGCCAGCCAGACCTTCAAGCTGAAAAGCGAAGCGGAGCTGGAGGACTTCCTGCGCCGCCGGGACCCGGGCGTGCGCTTCATCCTGGAGGAATTCGTGGCCGCCGAGGTAAACAGCTACGACGCCATTTACAATTCCAAGGGCGAGCCGCTCTTCGAGACCGGCAACGTCACCCCGGAATCCATCATGGACACTGTGAACAACGCCGACAACTCCATTTATTATATCGTGAAGGACCTGGCGGAGGACGTGCGCGCCGCCGGACGGGCCGCGGCGAAAAGCTTCGGCGTCCGCTCCCGCTTCATCCACTTCGAGTTCTTCCGCCTGACCGAGGACCAGCGCCTGGGGAAAAAGGGCGACGTGGTGGCGCTGGAGGTCAACATGCGCCCCTGCGGCGGCTTCTCTCCGGACATGATGAACTTCGCCCACAGCACGGACGTGTACAAGATCTGGGCGGACATGATCGCCTTTGACCGGAGCGACAAGGACCAGGGGGAACACGGCTACTGCGCCTTCGCCGGGCGGCGGGACGGCAAAGCCTTCTCTCTCAGCGACGGGGCGCTGGTGACCCGCTACGCCAACGCGCTGCGCATGACCGGGCGCATCCCCGACGCCCTGGCAGACGCCATGGGCAACCGCTTTTTCATCGCCGTGTTCCCCACGCGGCAGGAGATGGAAGCGTTTTACGCCGACGCCCTGCGGGTCATCCCCGGAGAGTGAGAAAGAGACGGAAAGGAGCGCAGACAATGGGACTGTTTGACAAGAAGTTTTGCGACATCTGCGGCGAGAAGATCGGCCTGTTCGGCACGCGGAAGCTGGAGGACGGCAAGATGTGCTCCAAGTGCGCGA
>JAFYIF010000054.1 GCA_017538775.1 Oscillospiraceae bacterium
CCTATCGCGGCGCAATCCCTGCTTTGTTCACCGCGCAAAAGGGGCCGCCTCCCACGAGGCGGCCCCAAATCCATTCACGGTTTCCCCGACCCATCTATAAGCCTTACGGCTCCATATCCTCCGCAGAGATCAGCCCATAGCCGCCGTTTTTCCGCTTGTACACCACGGCGAAGCGGTCGTCTTCGTCCATGTTGCGGAAGGCGAAGAACGCGTGCTCCAGCAGGTTCATCTGGAGGACGGCCTCCTCCGGGGTCATGGGCTTGAGGGAGAAGCGCTTGGTGCGGACGATGTGGATCTCCTCCTCCGTCTCCGGCTCGGTCTCGGCGGGGACGTAGTCCGGCTTGATCTCGCGCTCAAAGGCGCCCTCCCGCAGCTTCTTCTCCAGCCGGGTCTTGTTCTTGCGGATCTGGCGCTCGATCAGGGCGCAGGCGGAATCCACGGAGGCGCGCATGTCGTTGGTCAGCTCGCTGGCCCGGTAAAACATGCCGTTGTTTTTCAGCGTGACCTCCACGCGGCAGCGGCCCCGCTCCACGGAGAACACGGCGGAAGCCTCGCTCTCCAGCCGGAAGAACTTGTCCAGCTTGCCGATCTTCTTTTCCGCATAGGCCCGGATCTCCGGATCGACCTGAACCTTCTTTTCGAGGAAATTGAACTTCATGTCTGGCTCACTCCTTTGCTTCGGTGTCCTGCGGAGGAGCGTCCGGGACCCTGCGCCCCGGGCCTCACTCCGCCGATTTCATTATACAACGGCGCGGGAAAAAAAGGAAGCCGCGATTGTCTACAAATACTGGCTCTTGCATTTGCCGCCGAGCTGTGGTAAAATAAAGCTGTTGCGGGGAATTTCCACAAAAGGAAGCTCCCCGCAACGGCTTGTTTCATAGAATCTGCACATCAGTACGCCCCGATGATCTCCGGCGCGTAGCCCAGCGCGGACGCGGCTTCGGCCACCTGTTCCGTCTGGGCCTCCGGCAGGGCCAGCACCAGCACGTCCGCCCCGGCGGCCCGGAAGGCATTCAGCTGCACGCGCAGCGCATCCATATTCTCCGGCATCGCCCGCTCGGCCACCAGGTTCAGACCCAGCTCGTGCGCGGCGGAGAGAAAGCCCACCCGGATGCCCGCGGCGTGCGCGTCGTCGCTGTACCAGAGCAGGGCATAGCCGCTGCCCTTTCCGGCCGCCGCCCGCGCCGCCGAGACGCCCGCCTCCTGGTCCGATGTGCCGGGCAGCGTGGGCGCGGCGCTTTGGCGCGGCGTGGGCGTGGGCGCAGGGCTGGGACTCGGCGTGGGCGTCGGCTCCGGGCTGCGGTCGATCAGGACCAGGCAGTCCGGCAGAGTGGTCTGCAGCGCCGCCGCCTCCGCCAGGCTGACGGGGTTGTTCCGCAGCAGCACCACCTTCAGCTGCTCCAGCTCATAGAGGGGCGTCAGGTCCTCCACCTGGTTGTCGTCCAGGTCCAGCACCCACAGGTTTTCAAAGTGTTCCAGCCCCTCCAGACTGTCCACCCCCAGCCCGGCGGCCAGCAGCACCGTCTCGTCGGAATAGAAGCACGCCTCGCCGAAGCGCACCTTCCAGCGCAGCTCGTCGTGCGCGATCGCACAGTCCGGCAGCGCCGCCTCCAGGGCCTCCATGGCCGGGACGCTCAGCTTCGGGTTGTCGTTCAGCGCCAGCTCCCGCAGCGTGCCCAGCTCATACAGACCGGGCAGGTCCTCGTCCTCCAGCCCCGTGTTCCGCAGACTCAGCCGGGTAAGCCGCTCCAGCCGGGCCAGGGCATCGAGATGCGCAACGGTGCTGCCGTCCAGCGTCAGGTCCTCCAGCGCGCTGAAATAGCCCAGGGCCGTCAGGTCGGAGAGCGGGTTGCCGCCCACGTCCAGCCGCCGCAGCTTCGTCAGGCTCACCAGGGCCATCAGGTCCTCCGCCCGGTTGTCGCTGAGGTCCAGCTCCTCCAGCTGCTGCAGCTCCGTCAGCATGGAGATATCGTCGATCTGATTCCCGCTGAGGTCCAGCCGGACCAGGCCCCCACATTTGGACAGAACGCTGAGATCGCTGATGTGCCGCTCGCTCAGGTCCAGCTCCGTCACGTCGGAGGAGAAGTCCAGCCCGCCCAGGCTCAGCATTTCCGGCAGCCCCTCCACGCCGTCGTGGAAAATCCGGCACTCCGGCAGGGCCGCCGCCAGCGCTGCCAGATCCTCTGCCCGCAGCGCCACCCCGGTCAGGCTGAGGGTGCGCAGTTGACTGAGGTAGTAGAGGGGCCGCAGGTCCTCCACGGGGTTGCCGTCCAGATAGAGGGTTTTCAGCGCGTTCAGATTCTGGAGCGGCGTCAGGTCACGGATGCGGTTGTTGGAGAGCTGGAGGCTGCCCAGATGCACCAGCCCGGACAGCGGCCCCAGGTCGCTGATGGCGTTGTCGGCCAGGCTAAGGTTTTGCAGCGCCGTCAGCTCCGCCAGGGGGGCCAGGTCCCCGTCGGTCAGATTGCGCCCGCTCAGCACCGCGCCGGTGGTGTAGCGGTCCAGCCGCTGCCCGCCGATCGTCAGGGTGTCGGAATCGTCGCCGCTCAGCACTTTGAGGCGCTCCAGCATGTTGAAAATGGCGTCGCCGCCCACCCGGCCATAGCCCAGGTACAGCACCTGGATCGCCTCGTCCAGATTCCCCTGGGCGTAGCTGATGTCGGCCCGGAGCAGATAGGCCTCCTCCGTCTGCCGGAGTTTCAGCGCCCGCTCCACCTCATAGAGGGCCGTGTCGTACTCCCGGTGGAGGAAGCAGCTCTCCGCCTGGGCGTAGTGGTTCTGGTATTCCCCGTCGCCGGGGAGGACCAGCAGCAAAACCAGCGCCACCAGCAGCACGGACAGCACCGCCCCGGCGATCAGATACAGACGGCGCTTCTGCGCCTCCGTCAGACCCTTCCATTGTTCCAGCATAGGGACCCGTCCTTTCTGAAAGAGGATAGTAGCCGATTTGGAATCATGCCTTGCAAAAATATCACGCGCTTCAATCAAAGTTGCATCCTCCGGGTTTTACAAAGAGGATGCAAAGCTGTCGTAAGCTGAAAAAAACCGCGTTTGCCCGCAGCGGGAAAGGGACGCGGAGAAGAGAGTGTGGCCCATGAAAAAACCCCTTGCCGCCGCCGCGCTGGCGCTGGCCCTGCTGCTTTCCGCCTGCGGCGCGATGGCCCCGCAGGAGATCGTGGACCCCTACGCGGGGATGGTCCAGGTGGAAAGCGGATACAACCTGAAGATCTGGGTGGAGGAGCAGGAGGGCGTGCCCGTCAGCGAACTGTCGCCGGAGGACTTTCCCGCCCCCGGCCGCTACATCGGCACGGACTACGACGTGACCCGGGGCATGGACGTGAGCGAGCACCAGGGCCAGATCGACTGGACCGCCGCGGCGGACGACATCGACTTTGTCATCATCCGGGTGGGCTACCGGGGTTACGGACAGGCGGGCGTCCTGAAATACGACGAGCGCGCCCTGGACAATCTGCGCGGCGCGCTGGACAGCGGCCTGGATGTGGGGGTCTATTTCTTCTCCCAGGCCACGGACCCGGCGGAGGCGGAGGAAGAGGCCGCGTTTCTGCTGGAGCTGCTGGAGCCCTTCGCGCCGGAGCGCTTCGCCCTGCCGGTCTTCTACGACTGGGAGACCGTCGAGAACGACAGCGCCCGCACCGGCGGCATGGACGGCGAGACCGTCACCGACTGCGCCCTGGCCTTCTGCCAGAAGGTCACGGAGGCGGGCTACCGGGCCGGGGTCTACGCCTACCGCTTCCTGGGCTACTACTGCTATGAGCTGGCCCGGCTCCGGGACTACGCCCTCTGGATCGGCGCGGTGGGGGACTATCCGGATTTCTACTATGCCCATGAGATCTGGCAGTATTCCACCGTGGGCAGCATCCACGGCGTGAACACTGTGGTGGATCTGGACCTGCGCTTCGTGAAGAAGCAGCAGGAGCTGAGCTTCCAGGCGGCCTTGAATCAGGCCCTGGAACAGGCCCTGGAACAAAGCGCGTAAGGGCCGGACATCAAAAAGATACACCGCATCCCACAGCGAAACCAGGCGGCTTTCGTCCCCAACGGGGGAGGAAAGCCGCCTGCTCATTCAGTGCCGCAGCCGCGCCGCCATCTCCTCAAAGGCCCGCTGCTCCGCCGTGTCGTCCAGGGGTTCCAGCTCCCGGACGCCGTACTTCCGCTCCAGCGCCGTCAGCAGCAGCCGGTCGCAGAGGGCGGGGTTTTTGGGCAGCAGGGGGCCGTGGCTGTAGCTGCCGAAGACGTTGCGATAGCGGACGCCCTCGGTGCCGTCCTCGCCGTTGTTGCCGTACCCGGCCAGCACCCGGCCCAGTGGCTGGACGCCCTCGCCCAGATAGGTGCGGCCCGAGTGGTTCTCAAAGCCGACGACCTCCATGCCCCCGCTGGGCGCGTCGCAGCGGAACAGATAGTTGCCGATCATGCGTTTGTCGCCGCCCAGGGTCCAGAGGTCGATGGCCCCGACAAAGTCGCAGCGGACCCCCTCGTGGGTCTCATAGAAGCGGCCCAGCATCTGATAGCCGCCGCAGATGGCCAGCACCGGCACCCCGTCTTCCACGGCGCTGCGCAGACTGGCGTCCTTGCCCCGGTGCAGGTCCTCCAGCAGGGCCTCCTGCTCAAAGTCCTGGCCCCCGCCGATGAAGATCAGGTCCGCCCCGGCCAGCGAGTCGGAAGCCCCGACGGGCACTTCCGTCACAGACACGTCGATCCCGCGCCAGGCCAGCCGCCGCCGCAGACACAGCACATTCCCCCGGTCCCCATAGAGATTCAGCAGATCGGGGTAGAGATGATAGAGATTCAAATTCATAGGGCAAGCCTCCCTGGATGAAATCTTTCGTCAGAATCGCGTACGCAGCGGACAGGCGTTCCCAAGCCCCCCGTTGCCTCGCAGAGTTTCGCGCCCGCAGGCGCAGCCTTTTCCGTTCAGAACCCCGCGAAGCGGTTCTGAACGGAGCGTTAGCCCTCCCAGAACTCACTGCCCCCGCACTGGCGCAGCAGATGGGGCCGGAAGTCCAGCAGCGCCGTATAGGTGGGCATGATGAACACCGGCAGCTCCGCCCCGGCCAGCTGCGCGGTGAGGGCGGCGTAGTCCCGCTCCACCTGCATCCGCTCCGTGGGCAGCCCCGCGTATTTCAGCCGGAGATAGATCTCCCAGGCCCGGGTGCCGGAGAGGGTGACGCGCTTCAGCCGCTCCCCCAGGTTCCGCAGGGTCTCGAACTCCGCGTCCCAGATCCAGGAGATGTCCGTGCCGTCGGCCTCCCGGTCGTTCAGCAGAATGGCCAGCTCCATGTCGGTGGAGACCGCGGAGAGGAAGGACAGGACCTGGTTGCAGCCCGCCGGGTTTTTCACCAGCATGACCCGCGCCCCTTTCGCCCCCAGCGAAAAGCGCTCCATGCGCCCGAAGCCGCACTGGAAGCTGCCCACGGCCCGGACGGCCTCGGGGACGCCCACGCCGCAGGCGGTCACGGCGGCCACGGAGCCCAGGGCGTTGTAGATGTTGTACATGGCGGGCAGGTTGACGTAGACCTCCACACTCTGCCCCCGGATGTCCATGGAGACCCGGCTGCCGTCCAGCTCCAGTCTGGGCCGGGCGGTCACGGCCACGTCGGCCCGGTGGCGGGCGTAGCCGCAGTTGGGGCAGCGGAAGCCCCCCAGGTGGCCGTAGGTCATATAGTCATAGGTATATTCGGTCTTGCAGCGGATGCAGCGCAGCGCGTCGCTGAGCTGGGGCGGCTTCGCGTCCGGGTCGGCCCCGGAGGCGTCCACGCCGTACCAGCTCACCGGGTTCGGCAGGTCCAGGGCCAGGGAACTGGTCAGTGAGCAGTCCGCGTTCAGCACCAACTGAGCTTCCGGCGCGCCGCGCAGCCCCTCCCGGATGTTCTCCAGCGTGTGCGTGACCTCCCCGTAGCGGTCCAGCTGGTCCCGGAACAGGTTGGTCACCAGCACGACCTTCGGCTGGAGCTGCCCGATGGCGCTGCGGGCGGCGGCCTCGTCGCACTCCAGGACGGCCCAGCGCTTGCGGCTGCGCCCCGTGAGGCTGCTGTGCACCGCCAGCTCCGTCACGATGCCGCTGAGCAGATTGGCCCCGCTGCGGTTGGCAAGGCAGTCTCTTCCGGCCTCCAGCAGCGCCTGTTCGCAGATGCGGGCGGAGGTGGTTTTGCCGTTGGTGCCGGTGATGAGCAGGATATCCAGATCTTTGGCCAGCCGGGCGGCCAGGTCGGGACAGACCTTCAGCGCCGCCTTCCCCGGCATGGCCGTGCCGCCCCGGTGCAGCAGCCGCGAGGCCAGATGCAGGCCCTTGCAAAGCCCGATGGCCATGGTGGATCGTATTGACATGATGGGTGTTCCTTTCCTCCCCCGCCCAGGGCGGGGCTTGCTGCCCTGCATTATACTGGATTCTGTCGGGCTTGGCAAGAGCCAGGGGGCGACCAGGAAAGAAAAACCGGGGAGAAACCGTTCCGGCCCCCGTCTTCCCCTTATGGCCCCTTTCATCAGAAGGGGGCTGTCCGCCACAAGGCGGACTGGGGGTTGCAGTCGGTGGCAGGAACGTCCGACAGGCAACACCTCCCGGTGCCGCACCCGGCAACGATTCTGGCCCCCTTCTTCAGAAGGGGGCTGTCCGCCACAAGGCGGACTGGGGGTTGCCG
>JAFYIF010000055.1 GCA_017538775.1 Oscillospiraceae bacterium
ATCACCTTTTCCGCGAAAATTTCATCAATTTTTAGTTGCACATTTCGCTCGCATGTGCCATAATCTTTTTGCGGTATTTTTTTCATCACACCAAAATTATACCACAAACGGGAGACCGAGGCGACTATTTTTGCCGTCTCGGTCTCTTGTTTTTTCTGTTTTTTCTGGGCCGTTTTGCTACAGCCCCTTTTATAGGGCGTTTCCCTCATTCCTCCCCCACCAGCGTCTCCAGCGCCGCGATCTTCTGGCAGATGCAGAACACGTTGATGCTGATGTACAGCTCCTGGGTACTGGGGTAGCTGGGGGCGATGCGGACGTTTTTGTCCTCCGGGTCGATGCCGTAGGGGAAGCAGCTTCCGGCCTCGGTGAACTTGACGCCGGCCTCGGCGCAGAGGCTGATGCAGCGTTTGGCGGTGCCGGGGAGGCCGTCATAGCTGATGAAGTAGCCGCCGTTGGGCTCGGTCCAGACGCCGATTCCGGCCCCGTCCAGGCCGGTGTGCAGGGCGGCCAGGGCGCAGTCGAACTTGGGCCGCAGGTAGTTGGCCTGCTTGCGCATGTGCTTTTTCAGGCCCTCCACGTTCTTGAAGTAGCGGACGTGGCGGAGCTGGTTGATCTTGTCGTAGCCCAGGGTCTGGACGCTCATCTGGCGGGTCAGGAAGGCGATGTTATGGGGGCTGGCGGCCAGCACCGCCACGCCCGCGCCGGAGAAGGTGGCCTTGCTGGTGGACATGAACTCATAGACCATGTCCTCGCTGCCGTACCTTCTGCACGCATCGAAGATGTTCTCCAGTTCATCGTCAACATCACGGAAGCCGTGGACGAAATAGGCGTTGTCCCAGAAGATGCGGAAGTCGTCCGCCGCAGGTTTCAGGGCGGCGAAGGCCTCCACGGTCTCGGCGGAATAGACGCAGCCGGTGGGGTTGGAGTACTTGGGGACGCACCAGATGCCCTTCACCGCCGGGTCGCTCTCCACATGCTGCTTCACCAGGGCCATGTCGGGGCCGGTCTCGCCCATGGGGATGGAGATCATCTCGATGCCGAACTCCTCGCAGATGCGGAAGTGGCGGTCATAGCCGGGGACGGGGCAAAGGAACTTGATCGGCCCCTGCTGGCCCCAGGGCTTGCTCCCGCCGTAGACGCCCAGCACCAGGGCCTTGATGACCGTGTCGTACATCAGGGCCAGGGAACTCTGGCCGCCCATGATGACGTTCTCCATGTCCACGCCCAGCAGCCGGCCAAAGAGCTCCTTGGCCTCGTCCACGCCGGCCAGCTCGCCGTAGTTGCGCACGTCGGTGCCCTTGCGGGTGTAGATCAGGTCGTAGGGATTCTGCTGGAGCATATCCATACTCAGATTCAGCTGGGTGGCGTCCGGCTTGCCCCGGGACATATCCAGGTGATAGCCCGCGGCCTTGGCCTTCTCATATTTTTTCCACTGTTCGGCCAGCTCCGCCCGGCGCTCCGCCGCCGTCATGTCCAGATAAGATTTCACGTTCGCTCACTTCCCACTTTCATAGTCATAATATTCGTAACGTGTCGTACATTATACTTTATGCCGGAAGAAAAGGCAAGTGCAAAGCGCGGGAAAGGGACAGGTTTTCCTTTTGGTACAAAAAACCGGGCGGTGTGCCCCGGTTTCCGCGCTTTTTCACCGGACTGCATGGATACCCGCGCCCCTTCCGCGCCAGGGGGATTGGACAAACCGGCCCCGGAGGGACGCTCCGGAGCCGGGCTGCTTTCGGGTGCGGGGGTTTACTTCGCGTACTCCACGGTCTTGGTCTCCCGCAGGAGATGAACCTTAATCTGACCGGGATAGGTGAGTTCCGCCTCGATCTTCTTGGCGATGTCCCGGGCCAGCAGGACCATCTGATCCTCGCTGACCTGTTCGGGCTTGACCATGATGCGGATCTCCCGCCCGGCCTGGATGGCGTAGGCGGACTCGATGCCGGGGAAGCTCTTGGACACCTGTTCCAGCTTTTCCAGACGCTTGACGTAGTTTTCGATGTTCTCCCGGCGCGCCCCGGGGCGGGCGGCGGAGATGGCGTCGGCGGCCTGGACCAGCACGGCCACGATGGTCTTGGCCTCCACGTCCCCGTGGTGGGCGTGGATGGCGTGGATGACGGCCTCGGACTCCTTGTAGCGGCGGGCCAGGTCCACGCCGATGGTGACGTGACTGCCCTCCACCTCGTGGTCGATGCTCTTGCCGATGTCGTGCAGCAGACCGGCGCGCTTGGCGCTCATCACGTCCGCGCCCAGCTCGGCGGCCATGAGTCCGGCGATGTGGGCCACTTCGATGGAGTGGTTCAGCACGTTCTGGCCGTAGCTGGTGCGGTATTTCATGCGGCCCAGCATCCGCACCAGGTCGGGGTGGAGCCCGGTGACGCCGGTCTCGAAGACGGCGCGCTCGCCCTCCTGCTTGATGACGGCGTTGACCTCCTTCTGCGCCTTAGCCACCATCTCTTCGATGCGGGCCGGGTGGATGCGGCCGTCGGCGATGAGCTTTTCCAGCGCCAGGCGGGCCACCTCCCGGCGGACCGGGTCGAAGCTGGAGACCGTGATGGCCTCCGGGGTGTCGTCAATGATCAGGTCGCAGCCGGTCAGGGTCTCGATGCTGCGGATGTTCCGGCCCTCGCGGCCAATGATGCGGCCCTTCATCTCGTCGTTGGGGAGGGGTACGACGGAGACGGTGATCTCGCTGGCGTGGTCCACGGCGCAGCGCTGGATGGCCAGGGCGACGATCTCCCGGGCGTTGCGGTCGGCCTCTTCCTTGGCCTCGGTCTCCAGCTCCTTGACCTTCAGGGCCATCTCGTGGGTGACCTCGGACTCCACCTGGGCGATCAGGTAGGCCTTGGCCTCGTCCACGGTGTAGCCGGAAATGCGCTCCAGCAGCTCCAGCTGGCCTTTTTTGATCTGGCCGATCTCCTCGTTCTGGGCTTCCGCCTCCGCGATCTTGCGGTTGAGGTTCTCGGTCTTCTTCTCGAGAGAATCGGTTTTGCGGTCCAGATTCTCTTCCTTCTGACGCAGGCGGTTCTCCTGCCGTTGCAGCTCCGTGCGGCGCTCTTTCTCCTCGCGCTCAAACTCGCTGCGGCTTTTGTGTATTTCCTCCTTTGCCTCCAACAGCGCTTCCCGCTTCTTGCTCTCCGCGCTCTTGATGGATTCATTGATGATCCGCTTTGCTTCCTCTTCCGCGCTGGCGATCTCCCGCTCCGCCACGCGCTTGCGGAAGACGATGCCGCCGAACACGCCGACGACCAGGCAGACGATACCGACGATCAGTGCAATGTACCATGGCAACATCAACAAACACACCTCCATTCTTTCAGAATTTTGCGGTGGTTTCCCCATGCCGAATGCTCACTATATAAATAAACCATGAAAAAATCAGAATATATATATAGAAATACGGCTGCCGCACCACGGCGGCCCCGGTCGGACGACCGGCGCAGCGTTCCGCCCGGTTCTCCCCAGAAACAGGGCGCAACGATACGGATACATTTTATAACTACAGCCCCGCGATGTCAAGCCCCAATCCCGGGGCCGGGGGAAAAAGGGCGTCCGCGTCCCGGGGACAAGGCCCCGGGCGCTCCGGCGCGATGCGGGATCGGCCCTTGACTATCTCCCCGCCCGGTGTATACTGGTTGTAGAATCATTCAAAAAAAGGGGTGCATGACATGAAAAAGCGAATCCTGACGCTGCTGTTCGCATTGCTCGCGGCGCTGCTTCTCTGCCTGTCGGTCTCGGCGGAAGCGGCCCCGCTGCTGGAGGTGGACGCAGCGGGCCAGGTCCGCTGCGCGGCAGGGGAGGGGCGGACGCTGTATCTGGCCTCCTACGACCCGGACAGCGGACAGTTTCTGGGGCTGCTGCACAGCGGGAGCCACTTGAATGGCACATCTCTTCTGAAGGCCATGCAGACGGACGGCCTGGGCCGCCCGGTCAGCGCGGCGCGGAGCGTGCTGGTGCTGGCCGAGGGCGGCAGCTACCGGGGCGGAACCTATGACGCGGTGGTGATCACCGCCCGGGCAAAGGGCGCGGTCAGCCTCTCCGACATGGAGATCGGCGATCTGCGCGACTGCCACGGCGGCGACCTGGAGCTGGACGGCGTGACGGTGCGCGGGGAGCTGAGCGTGACGGGTCCGGACGCGGCCCTGTCTGCGGAGGGCGGACAGCCCTCCATCCGCATCCGCAACCGCTCCGGCGTGGGCAGCATCCGCGTGATGCAGACCGCCGACGGCGGCATCTGCATCCGGACGGAGGAGGGCTGCCGGGTGGATTGGGTCCTGGTGGAGGACGGCCGGGGGGAGATCCTCCTGGAGGGCGACTTCCATCAGGTGGTGGTGGACACCGACCGTGACGCGGCGGTGGTCCTGGATGACGCGACGGTCTCCGGCCTCACGATCCACGGCCAGGGGGCGGACGTGACATTACAGGGGGAGACCTCTGTGGTCTCTGTGGAGATCTCCGAGGACGCCGAGGACAGCAGTCTGACGCTGGACGCGGAGGCCGAGGCCAGCTACGTCCACGCCGCCGCCGGGGACGTGAGCATCTCCGGCGCGGGCACGGTGGTCTGCGCCGAGGTCTCCGGCGACGGCTGCGCGGTGGACACGGTGGGCACCTGGCTCAGCGTGGCGCCGGGCACCACCGGCGTGACCGAAAACGGCTCCGGCGTGGCCGCCGGCAGCACGGTGCTGACCGGGGCGGGCGGCTCCGGCGGCGGCGCGGCGCAGCCGGAGGAGCACGCGCACGTCTGGCGGGCCGGTGTCTCCACCGGGACGGACCCGGAGCAGGGCGGCACCGTGGTCTGCGTCTGCACGGTCTGCGGCGAAACCTTCACCGCGCCGATCTCCGACCGGCCCTTCGCGGTCACCTACCAGGTCAGCGCCGACGGCAGCGTGCGGGAGACGCAGCGCTTCGACACGGCGGAGGAGGCCCTGGCCTGCGCCCAGGCGCACGCCTATGAGGCGCCCGGGGACGGGGCGCCCATGCTCCTGTGCCCGGAAATCGACCTGATCGGGGATGCGGTGGTGGAAGATCTCCGAATTCCGCTGGGTAATACGCTGATTGTGGGGGACGGCGGCGGATTGACCCTGCTGGGCGACATTCGGACCGGCAGCGCCCGCTACGACGCGGCGGGGCGCTTTTCTCCCCCCGGCCACCTGGTGGTCCCGGTGGAGGAGGGCTGCGCCAACCGTCTGGCCCTGGGCGACCAGGTCCTCTATGACGGCGCGGACCCGGACGCCGGCGCGATCGTGGCCGAGCCCGACGGGCGCTTCCAGTGGGGCGCGCACCGGGACAACATCCGCATTGGCGGCGGCTGGACCGACATGCCGGACGAAGTCACCCCCCAGCTGATCCTGGACGGCGAGGAGGGGGAGGACGCCCCCTGCCCCGCCAACTGCTACCGCATCCAAAAGGACCTGGATCTGCGGGGCTGGGTCACGGGCATCCAGATCGGCGATGAGGACCGTGTCCACGTAGCGGCCCGGGTGCAGGTCCCCACGGTCTGGCACTGGGGCGAGGGCGGCGAATTCTATCTCTGTGACTCTGGCGCGGCCCTGTTGATGGACGCATACTCCGTGGGCCTGGCGGCGGACTGCAACGTGGAGCTCCGGCCCCCCGCGGGCCGGGCGGACAAGCCCATTGTCGGGCTGGAAAACCCGGAGCGGCTGCTGGCGGTCGGCGGCGACGTAATTCTGCGGGGCGAAGGCTTTGTGCTGCCGGAGCTGGAAGTCCGCGGCTGGGACGAAGCGGACGAAACGGTATATACCATCACAGTGGAACAGGGCGCGACGGTGCGTTTGGCGGACCGTACCGCCTGGCTGAATTCCACCAACGCCTTGGTGAACGAGGGCACGCTGGAGCTGACGGACCGGCTGTGTCTGGAAATCGCCGTGCTGGTCAATCGGGGCTCGATGCGCATCGGCGTGCGCCAGAAGGACGCGTCCGAGCGGCCGGAGGAGAGCTACGCCATCGGCGCGCTGGAGCTCTGGGGCGCAGAGGCGCGGCTGGACAACGAGGGATTGCTCCAACTGGACTTTGAACGCTTCACCAACTCCAACGGCGACGAGGACGGGCGCTACGG
>JAFYIF010000056.1 GCA_017538775.1 Oscillospiraceae bacterium
CCGTTACAGCACGTACGAGTTAAATACCCAGGGTGGAACCGTGTAACTGTAATTGTGCACCCCTGACAGAAATGTCAGGGGTGCTGTTTTTTGTGAGGAGGAAAACGAAATGGAAGAGAACAAATACAGCTTTGAAAATCCCGAATACCGCCACACCTACTGGCACTCCTGCTCCCACATCATGGCCCAGGCCGTCAAGCGCCTGTGGCCGGAGGTGAAGCTGGCCATCGGCCCGGCCATCGCGGAGGGCTGGTACTACGACCTCTACGCCCCCTTCGCCTTCACCCCGGAGGACCTGGAGAAGATCGAGGCGGAGATGCGCAAGATCTGCAAGGAGAAGCTGAAGATCGAGCGTTTTGAACTCCCCCGCGAGGAAGCCCTGGACTTCATGAAAGACGAACCCTTCAAAGTGGAGCTGATCACCGACCTGCCGGAAGGGGAGACCATCAGCTTCTACCGCCAGGGCGAGTTCACCGACCTCTGCGCCGGGCCCCATCTGGACAGCACGGGCCGGGTGAAGGGCAACGGGATCAAGCTGCTGGCCTGCAACGCCAGCTATTGGCGCGGCGACGCCAAGCGGGAGTCCCTCCAGCGCATCTATGGCATCGCCTTCCCGAAGAAGGACGAGCTGGACGCCTACCTCCAGCGGCTGGAGGAGGCCAAGCGCCGGGACCACCGGAAAATTGGCCGGGACATGCAGCTGTTCATGACCGACGAGCTGGTGGGCCGGGGCCTGCCCATGTTCCTGCCCCGGGGCTACACCGTCTGGCGGGAGCTGGAGAACTATATCCGCGACCGGGAGCTGCGTCTGGGCTACCAGCACGTCATGACCCCCTGCGTGGGCACCGTGGCATTGTACCAGACCTCCGGCCACTGGGAGCACTATAAAGAGAATATGTTCCCCGCCATGGAGGTGGAGGACGAGATGTACGTCCTGCGCCCGATGAACTGCCCCCATCATATGCGCATCTACGCCAGCCGCCCCCACTCCTACCGGGACCTGCCTCTGCGCATCGGGGAGATCGCCCACGACTTCCGCTATGAGGCCTCCGGCACCCTGAAGGGCATCGAGCGTGGCCGCCACTTCTGCCAGAACGACGCCCATCTCTTCGTCACCCCGGAACAGATCAAGTCCGAAGTGGCCGCCGTCTGCGACCTGATCTTCGACTGCTACCGGGACTTCGGCATCACCGACTACCGCTGCGTCCTCTCCCTGCGCGACCCCGCCGACAAGCACAAGTACCACGACGACGACGCCATGTGGAACAGCGCCGAGGCCGCCCTGCGGGAGGTGCTGGTGGAGCTGGGCATCGACTTCACCGAGGAGATCGGCGAGGCCGCCTTCTACGGCCCGAAGCTGGACGTGAACGTGCGCCCCGCCGTGGGCGCGGAGTACACCCTCTCCACCTGCCAGCTGGACTTCTGCCTGCCCGCCAAGTTCGACCTGAAATACATCGACCGGGACGGCAGCGAGAAGACCCCGGTGGTGCTCCACCGGGCCATCCTGGGCTCCCTGGACCGCTTCATGGCCTTCCTGATCGAGGAGACCATGGGCAACTTCCCCACCTGGCTGGCCCCGGAGCAGGTGAAGATCCTCACGGTCACGGACCGGGCCAACGCCTACGCGGAGACCGTCCGCGCCGCCCTGGCCGAGCGGGGTGTCCGCGTGGAAGTGGACGAGCGCAACGAGAAGATCGGCAAGAAGATCCGCGAGGCCACCCTGGACAAGGTGCCCTATATGCTGGTACTGGGCGACCGGGACGTGGAGAACGGCACGGTCTCCGTCCGCACCCGGGCCGGGGAGGACCGGGGGGCCATGTCCCCGGAGCAGTTCGCGGAGCAGATCTGCGCGGAGATCCGCGCCCGCTCCAGATGATACAACTAGTTGACATTGTCGAAATAAGCTGTAAGTTGTACTTTGATCGAATGCGAGGTAACTGTCCATGAAACGGATGTTCCTGATTCTGCTGGCGCTGCTGATGCTGCTGGGGACGGTCGGCTGCGGGCAAACGGCGGAGCCGGCGCTCACGCCCCTGCCCACGGCGGAGGAGCCGGAGCCGACGCCGGAGCCGGAGCCCACGCTCAGCCCGGAACCCGACCCGGAGCCGACGCCGGAGCCGGAACCGGAGCCCACGCCCAGCCCGGAACCCACCCCGGAGCCGGAACCGGCCTACCGCAACCCCTTCAACGGCGCGCCGCTGGAGCAGCCCTACTCCAAACGGCCCATGACCGTGATGGTGGACAACCACACCGAGGCCCAGCCCCACTGCGGCACCAGCCAGGCGGATATCCTCTATGAGGTGCTGGTGGAGGGCAGCATCACCCGCATGATGGCGGTCTTCTCCGACGTTTCCTCCGTTCCGAAGATGGGCCCCGTGCGGAGCATCCGGCCCTATTATCTGGACCTGTCCCTCAGCTATGACGCCATCATCTGCCACGCCGGCGGCAGCGACGCGGCCTACAGCCGCATCAGCGCCGAGCGCCTGAACAACATCGACGGCGTCCGGGGCAGCTACAAAAACTATCCCTTCTACCGGGACCCCAACCGCGTCTATCACGGGGTGGAGCACGCCCTGTTCACCAGCGGCTCCAGTGTGCTGACCACCGTGGCGGAAAAGGGCTACCGCACCAGCCTGAACAACCCGGCGAGCTACGACTCCGGCCTGAAATTCAGCCGCGTGGCTTGCCCGGTGGAGGGCGCGGACGCCACCAGCATCACCGTCACCTTCTACCCCGGCTACAAGACCACGGATTTCCGCTATGACGCGGACACGGGCCGCTACGCCATGCGCCAGTTCGGCGTCAACTACACCGACGGCAACACCGGCGCTACCGTGTGCTTTGAGAACCTGATCGTCTTCAGCGCGGAGGGCTACGTCCTGGACAGCTACGGCCGCCGCAGCTTCGTCCTGGTGAACACCACCGGCAAGGGCTATTACGCCAACGGCGGCAAGATCATCCCGATCACCTGGTCCCGCGGCGCCAACAGCGGCCCCTTCCACTACTACCGGGAGGACGGCACCGAGCTGAGCGTCTCCCCCGGCCACACCTACATCGGCATCATCCCCCGGGTGAACGCGGGCATCACCTACTCCTGAGAGATGAAAAATGAGTCAAGGACGCAGCGTCCTTGACTCATTTTTCATCTGTCGCTTCCCGCGCCGCCTCGTCATAGTAGTACGCCACCAGCAGGTCCACGCACTTCCCGTAGGTTTTCAGCCCCTCCGTCTGCCCGTAGGAGTGCAAAAAGCCGGTATAGACCGCGTCGGAGACCTGGGACACCGGGGACTTGAACTGCTGCCAATAGGCGTTGTTCTCCGCCAGGTCGGCCCGGACCGGGGCGGTCAGGCGGCTGTAGTTGTCCAGCCAGGCTTCGTGGTCGGCCTCGTACAGGGCGTTGCCCAGGTGTATGTAGGCCAGCAGACAGGCGCTGTAGCAGAAGACCGGGTCCCCGTCGCTGAGGCAGGCCAGCACGGCCACGAAGTTGGCCTCGTCCTCCTGGGCCACGCCCCGCTGATGGGCCAGCTCGTGGGCGACGGTGGCCGCAGTCAGGGCGGGGGGACAGTCCGTGTTGATGTTGGCCTCGGCGGTGAAGGGGAAGAAGAAGCCGGAAAAGTTCAGGCTGCTGAGGATGCGCGAGAAGAAAAAGGGCTTGGCGGGCACCTCGTCCCCGGCCAGGCAGGGCACGGCGCGCTCCACCGCGTGATAGAGGACGGAGGAATGCGCGAAGATGGGCCCCAGCTCCTCCCGAAAGCGCCCCGCCTCGTCCCGCGCCACCAGCGGCGCCAGGGCGTTGACCCGGTCGGTGAAGTAGCGCGTCACGATCTCCAACTCCGATACGCTGACGGGCTGCCCCCGGATGCCGCTCTGGTCCTCGAAGTCGGAGCAGTCGTAGTAGACGCCCCAGAAATAGCAGAACCCGGTGTAGACCAGCACCAGCGCCGTGAGAGCGCTCAAAACAAAGCGGTACAGCCGCGCCGGACGGTCCCCCCGCCGGAGCAGTCCCACCACGGTCCAGACGGCGTAGACCAGCAGCGCCAGCACCCCCGCCACGATCAGCCACTCCCCCAGGGAGAAGGGCAGCGGCGCGGTGAGACGGCTCATCAGCCGGTGCCAGGGCCGCACAAAGCCCCCGCTCAGCGCAGCCATGGCCTCGCCGTCCCGCCGCAGCAGCAGATAGACCCCCAGCAGCGCAAGCCCCGCCAGCAGCAGTCCGTGCCGCACCGGGGCGATGCGCCAGAAGCGATGCAGATTTTGAAAAAAGCGTTTCATGCTCCTCATTATAATGTAGTTCGGCAAAAAATCAATCCCCGCGGGAAAACAGGATGGATTTGGACGCGGGGGCAGGCATTGGTTTGATAATCGGCAAAAAAACGCAGAGAATAAGCCTGAGCCGCGGCATGGCTGCGGCAATGGAGCATGTGAGCAGGAGGACAGAGATGAAACAGGTCTTGGTATTGATCGTGGTGGCGGCGGTGCTGACCGTCCTGCTGGGCGGCTGCGGCGCCATGCGGGACAACGGACAGAACCGGCCCGCGGAAACCTACCCGATGACCGGCAGCACCCTGCTGCCCGGCGAGCTCATGCCCGACCCGCGGGACGGCGAGGTGACGGACAGCGACGGCATCATCGGCAACGCGGACGCCGGTGCGCGCACGGACATCGGCGACCGCATCGACGAGGCGGTGGAGGACGTGCGGGAGGATCTCGGCATGACGAACGGGAATGCAGGCGGAAACGTCGGCACGACCAGAGGGACTGCCGGGACCGGTACGGACCGGACGGCGGGGCGCTGAATGCACAGAGGGCGGCGGAAGCGGACAGCTTTCGCCGCCGACCCCGCGAAAAAGCGCGGATTTCGAACTTTTTCAAAAAACTTTCGAAAAAGGGCTTGACAAGCGGGGAAAAAGGTGCTAAATTAGGCAAGCTGTCAGCGAGGCCCACGGCCTCCGGCGGAAAAAGAAAAGAAACCTGAAAAAAGTTCTTGACAAACGCTTGAAGATGTGATAATCTAACCAAGCTACGCCGAACGGCGACAGCACGGTGTAC
>JAFYIF010000057.1 GCA_017538775.1 Oscillospiraceae bacterium
CCTCTGTCTACGCTTAAACCTCACCTCGCGGCTTCGGCTCCAAGACTGAGTACCGGCTGCTGACCTCGCTTTACCGGGTGGGGTGACTCTCCCCACTATATTTCAAGCGCCGTACCGGCGCACAACCGTCCCTTTTGACTCCGGGAGGAAGCGAAAAATGCTCGAAAAAACCTACGACACGCGCTGCGGGACGATCCACTACTGGACCAACGACCGGCGCGCTTCTGGCCCTGCGCTTGTGTTTCTGCCCGGGCTGACCGCCGACCACCGGCTGTTTGAGAAGCAGCTCGCGTATTTTCAGGACCGCTACCCGGTCCTCGTCTGGGACGCCCCCGGGCATGGCGCGTCCTGGCCCTTTGCGTTCTCCTTCGATCTGCGCGACAAGGCGCTGTGGCTGGACGGGATCTTGCAGCGGGAGGGACTCTCCGCTCCGGTGATCGTCGGGCAGTCCATGGGCGGCTATGTGGGACAGATGTACGCCCAGCTTTTTCCGCAAAAGCTGCGCGGCTTTGTGTCCATCGACTCGGCGCCGCTCCAGCGGGCCTATGTCACGGCTGCCGAGCTCTGGCTGCTGAAACGGATGGAACCGGTCTACCGGCACGACCCCTGGAAGGCGCTGCTTTGGTCCGGGACCCGGGGCGTCTCCACCACGGCCTACGGCCGGGCGCTGATGCGCGAGATCATGCTGACTTACGCCGGGGACCAGGCGCGCTATGCCAGACTGTCCGGCCACGGCTTCCGGATGCTGGCGGAGGCGATGGAGGCGGACCTGCCCTATGCGCTGCCCTGCCCCGCGCTGCTGCTGTGCGGAGAAAAAGACCGGGCCGGTTCCTGCCGCCGATACAACAAGGCCTGGCACAAAAAGACGGGCATCCCCCTGATCTGGCTCCGGGGTGCCGGGCACAACTCCAACACCGACGCGCCGGAGGAAGTCAACCGCCTGATCGAAGCGTTTCTGGAAGCGTAAATCACGCTGTTTTTTCAGAATGGTTTCAGCTTCGTGCCGTATCATACGCACAAGCAAAACAAACACGCAATTGGAACGGAGGGAATCCATATGAAACATTGGAAACAGCTGCTCGCGCTCCTGACCGTGGCGGCGCTGGCCCTTGCCCTCGTCGCCTGTGGGGGCAGCGCGGCGGGCGAGTCCGCGGACAGCGGAGAGACAGTCAGCAGCGAAGCCAGCCCAGCCAAGGAGACCGAAGCCCCGGCGGAATCCGGGAACGACACGGACAACGCAGAAAGCGCCGGTCCGGTGGCCCCCGGCGAAGCCCCGGAGGGCGCGCCGGACGGCACGCCCCCTGACGGGACCGGCGGACCCGGCGGCACGCCTCCCGACGGCACCGGCGGCCCCGGCGGCAGCAACGCGGAGCTTGATTATTCCGGCGCGGTGGAGATCTCCTCCGCCGAGACCCAGAGCGGCCAGACCTACGCAAGCGACACCGCCGACGAGAGCGCCCTGCTGATCAGCTCTTCCGAAGCCGTGACCGTCGACGAACCCACGGTCAGCAAATCCGGCGACTCCGACGGCGGCGACAACTGCAACTTCTACGGCCTGAACGCGGCGGTGCTGGTCAAGGACGGGGCGCAGGTCACGATCACCGGCGGCACGGTGCGCTCCGACGCCAGCGGCGCGAACGGCGTCTTCTGCTACGGCGGCAACGGTGGGCAGAACGGGGCCTCCGGCGACGGGACCACCCTCGTCATCCGGGACACCAGCATCGTGACCACCGGCAGCGGCTCCGGCGGCATCATGACCACCGGCGGCGGCGTCACCTACGCCTATGACCTGGACGTGAGCACCTCCGGCCAGTCCTCCGCAGCGATCCGCACCGACCGGGGCGGCGGCCTGGTCTATGTGGACGGCGGGACCTACACCTCCAACGGCCTGGGCTCCCCGGCCATCTACTCCACGGCGGAGATCCACGTCGCCAACGCGACGCTGGTCTCGAACCTCTCCGAGGGCGTCTGCATCGAAGGGCTCAACTCCATCGAGCTGACGGACTGCGACCTGACCGCGAACAACACGAAACGCAACGGCAAGGCCAGCTTCCTGGACAGCATCATGATCTATCAGTCCATGTCCGGCGACGCGGCCAGCGGCACCTCCGCATTCACGATGACGGGCGGCAGTCTCACGAGCAAAAGCGGCCACGTCTTCCATGTCACCAACACCAGCGCGGTCATCACCCTCTCCGGCGTCACGATCACGAACGAGGACGGCGACAACATCCTGCTCTCCGTCTGCGACGACGGCTGGAGCGGCGGCAGCAACGTGGCGAGCCTGAACGCCATCGCGCAGACGCTCTCCGGCGCGATCCTGGTGGGCAGCAATTCCAGCCTGAGCCTGAACCTGAGCGAGGGCTCCGCCTTTACCGGCTACATCGACGGCACGATCACCAACGCCGCCGGGGAAACGGTCTCCACCCAGGTCGGCACGGTCTCCGTCACGCTGGACGCGGACAGCAGCTGGACCCTGACCGGCGACAGCTATCTGAGCGCGTTCCACGGCGACGCGAGCCAGGTCATCGGCAACGGCTACACCCTGTACGTCAACGGCGTCGCGCTGACGACGGGCTGAGATACCAGATACCCTTTGGGGGACGGTCTCTCCACACCGGAGGGCCGTCCCCTTTTTGTCGAAACACTCTTGCAAATCTGCGCGGAATTGTGTAAGGTAAGGGGAGCGGAACGACGCCCGGCGCTGCCGCGGCGTTTTTTCGTATCATTTTGAACAGAGGAGGAATCCCCATGAGAAACACGCAGAAGCTGTTTGCCGTCGCGCTGGCTCTGGTGATGCTGCTGGTGCTGAGCCTCGGCGTCCTGGCCGACTACCCGGCGGAGACCCGGACCGAGCTGGCCGCGGACTACAGCGGCAAGACCGTCATCCTGCACAGCAACGATGTCCACGGCGCGCTGGAGGGCTACGCGGCCATTGCGCAGCTCAAGACCGACCTGAAGGCCAAGGGGGCCGAGGTCATCCTGGCCGACGCCGGCGACTTCAGCCAGGGCACGCCCTATGTCAGCATCTCCAAGGGCGCGACCGCCGTGGAGATGATGAACGCGGTGGGCTATGACATCTCCACCGTCGGCAACCACGAGTTCGACTACGGCTATGACCAGCTGATGGCGAACCTGGACCAGGCCCAGTTCCAGGTGATCTGCGCCAACATCCTGAAGGACGGCCAGGCCCCCTTCGCCCCCTATGCGGTGATTGAGACCGCCGCCGGGCTGAAGCTGGGCTTCTTCGGCCTGGACACCCCGGAGGCCCAGACCAAGGTGAACCCGGCCCTGATCGCCGGGATGGAGGTCCTGAACAACTCCGCCGGGAAGACCGATCTTAGCGACTGCGCCGCCGCCCAGGTGGAGGCCCTCAAGGCCGCGGGCGCGGATCTGGTCATCGGCCTGACCCACCTGGGCGTGGACGATGAATCCGCCCCCGACGGGCACCGCAGCCTGGACCTGCTGGCAAAGCTCAGCGGCGTGGATCTGCTCATCGACGGCCACTCCCACACCGTTATGACCGGCGGCGAGGATGGCGAGTCCATCCAGTCCACCGGCACCAAGTTTGAGAACATCGGCGTGGTCGTCATCGACAACGCCACGAAGCAGATCGAGGAGCACTTCCTGGTCCCCGTGGAGGGCCTGGCCCAGGACGAGACCGTGCTGGCCGCCGCCCGCGCCATCATCGACGCGGTGGACGCGGAGTATGACGTGGTCTTCGCCCGGAGCGAAGTGGAGCTGAACGGCGCCCGCGCCCCCCAGGGCAACCGCGACAGCCAGACCAACAACGGCAACCTGATCACCGAGGCCATGCTGTGGAGCGTGCTCCAGGCCGGCGCCCTGAACGTGCCCGAGGAGAACGCCGTGGCCATCACCAACGGCGGCGGCATCCGCGCCGCCATCGCGGTGGGCGACGTGACCATGAAGGACGTGAACACCGTCCTGCCTTTCGGCAACACCGTGGCCGTGGTCTATGTGACCGGCGCGGAGCTGCTGGAGGCGCTGGAGGCTTCCACCTACTCCCTGCCCATCGGCGGCTATCCCCAGACCACCGGCATCCAGTGGACCCTGAACACCACCAAGGTCTATGACGCCAACCCGGACACCTATCCCGGCTCCAGCTACTACGGCCCGGCCAGCATCCAGCGCGTCAGCATCCAGAGCATCAACGGCAAGGCCTTTGACCCGGAGGCCACCTACGCCGTGGTCACCAACAACTTCTGCGCCGCCGGCGGCGACACCTACTACGCCTTCGTGGCCGCCGCCGCCCAGTTCGACACCGGCATCCCCATGGACGAGGCGCTGGTGGACTACATCAAGACCGAGCTGAACGGCGTCATCGGCGAGACCTACGCCGCGCCCCGGGGCGACCTGCGGGAGATCACCATCGAGAACACCGTCTGCGTCCAGTCCACCCACAACCTGAGCATCGACGGCGAGCCCAAGGAAGCCGAGATGTACAACATCAACGACGAGAACTACTTCAAGCTGCGCGATGTGGCCGCCCTGCTGCGCGGCACCGAGGC
>JAFYIF010000003.1 GCA_017538775.1 Oscillospiraceae bacterium
GATCCTTCTCCAGGTCCGGAACGTCGATATCACCTTCGGCAAGGGCGACAACGCCGTGCGCGCGGTCAAGAACGCCAGCTTCGACATCCATAAGGGCGAGACCTTCTCCCTGGTCGGCGAGTCCGGCTCCGGCAAGACCACCATCGGCCGCGCCATCGTGCGCATCAATCCCTGCTCCGCCGGCGCCATCTACTACGACGGCAAGAAGATCTCCGGCAAGCTCTCCCGCAAGGACGACCGGGAGGTCATCCGGAAGATCCAGATGATCTTCCAGGACCCCGCCGCCTCCCTGAACGAGCGCGCCACCATCGAGTACATCATCTCCGAGGGCCTGTACAACTTCCACCTGTACAAGGACGAGAAAGACCGCATCGCCAAGATCGAAAAGGTCATCCGGGACGTGGGTCTGCTGCCCGAGCACCTGACCCGCTATCCCCATGAGTTCTCCGGCGGCCAGCGCCAGCGCGTGGGCATCGCCCGCAGCATCGTCATGGAACCGGAGTTCATCGTGGCGGACGAGCCCATCTCCGCCCTGGACGTGTCCATCCGCGCCCAGGTGCTGAACCTGCTGAAAAAGTTCCAGAAGGAGCGGGGCCTGACCTATCTCTTCATCGCCCACGACCTGTCCATCGTGCGCTTCATCTCCGACCGCATCGTGGTCATCTACAAGGGCCGCGTCATGGAGATCGCCGAGACCGAAGAGCTCTTCTCCTACCCCCTGCACCCCTACACCAAGAGCCTGATCTCCGCCATCCCCATCCCCGACCCCATCATCGAGAAAAGCAAGCGCCTGTTCGTCTACTCCACCGACCTGCACGACTACTCCGTGGAGCAGCCGGCCCTGGTGGACATCGGCAACGGCCACATGGTCTACGGCAGCCCCAGCGAGATCGAGAAGTACAAGTCCATCCGCTTCGGCGCGTAAGCGGAACCCAATGGGAAAGAGCGGACCGGGAACGGTCCGCTTTTTCACGAATGAGTCAACGGGGACGGTTCTCTATGACTCATTTTCCAAGGAAAGGAATCCGCCCATGAAGGATTACAGCGAAATCAAGATCAGCGACCGGCACGTGGTGCTGCGCACCGTGGCCTTTGTGCTGGCCCTGCTGCTGGCCGTGGGGGCCATCGCCTTCGGCGTGTCCCAGCTCAGCCGGAAAGCCCCGGGCTGGTACGACGTGGAGGCCGCCGGGGACGACGAGACCGTGCTGTATGGCCGGGCCATCCGCTTCCGCTACCGCCTCCAGGGCAGCTCTCCGGCCATCAACGCGGAGCTTCGCAGTCTGCAGACGGTCTACAGCGCGTCCCTCAAGCGCTACGCGGAGCTGCTGGACCCCCGGGAGCACTATCACGGCGTGGTGAACCTGGCCAGCCTGAACCACAGCGTAGGGGAGACCCTGACGGTGGACCCGGAACTCTTCGCCGTGCTGACCGAGGCGCTGGCGCTGACGGAGCGGGGGGAGGGCTACAGCCTCTTCGCCGGAGCGCTGTACGCGGAGTGGAACAGCATCCTCTATCTGGAGGACCCGCAGCCCTTCGACCCGCTGGAAAACCCCGACGAGGCAGCGCGCCTGGCCCGCCTGGCGGAACTGGCGTCCCGCCCCGGGGCCTTCACCCTGACCGTTGTGGACGCCGAGACCTGCGCCCTGCGCCTGGACGCGGACCCGGCGGCCCTGGCGGAGCTGGAGGAACTGGAATTGCCCGGCTGCATCCTGGACCTGAACCTGCTGCGGGACGCCTTCCTGCTGCGCCTGGTGGCGGAGGAGCTGGCCCGGCAGGGCTATACCGAGGGCTATCTCAGCGCGGAAAACGGCCTGAGCCTGGCCCTGAGCGACATGGCGCCCATCACCGTCCGGCTGCTGGGCCTGGGCGAAAAGGGGCCAATGTCGGCGGCGCTGCTCCCGCTGGAGGCGGGCCGGGCCTGCTGCACGGTCCACGCCTTTCCGACGGAATCCCTGTATCTGGGCCGCTATCAGCTGACGGACGCAGCGGGCCGGACCGTCTACCGTCACCCCTGGCTGACGGCGGCGGGGGAATGGCCCGGCGTGCTGCTGTCGGCGGCGGTGCTGGGCGCGGAGCCTGTGGCCGTCTGCTATGACGCGCTGCGGCTCCTCGGCTGCGCAAGCCCGGAAGCCGTGGCGGCCCTGGCAGCGGAACTGGAGGCGGGCGCGGGCTGGACCCTGGACGGGGAGGCCGGGCTGGTGCATTTCAACGCCCGGGCCGCAGCCCTGGGCATGGAGGCCGACGCCGACTACGGCTGGACCCCGGCAACATGACGGTCCACCTGCTGCGCATCGACGCGCCGACGGCGGCGGAGGCCGCGGAGCTGTGGGCCGCGTTCCC
>JAFYIF010000058.1 GCA_017538775.1 Oscillospiraceae bacterium
CCCTCCGGCATCGCGAACATCTTGTGTTCCAGGTAGTGCGCGACGCCCATGGGCGTGTCGTGGAGCTTCCCTTTCAGGCGGTAGCGCCGGTCCGCGCCCCCGTAGTTGACCGCCAGCATGGCGTGGGCGCGGGCAAAGCCGGGCTTGGGGACCACGTTGAGCCGCAGACCGCAGCGGAGGGTGTCACAGTATAATGTCTCCCCCACGGCGGGGTAGTCATAGCGCTCCATCGTCCGTCGCCTCCCCTTCCTCTTCCGCTTCGGCCTCCAGGTAATAGACCGCGTCCAGCTCCACGCTTTGGGCGATGGCCTGCACGTCCTCCCGCGTCACCTCGTCGCAGAGGGCGGCGTCCTCCTCCGGGCCGTAGGAAAGGCCGCAGAGGGTCTGGAACAGATAATAGTTTTCCAGCGCCGCCGGGGAGTCCATCACGCCGCGCATAGCGCTGACCACCGTGTTTTTGGCGCTGCGCAGTTCCTCGTCCGAGATCTCGCCCCGGGCCAGGGAGGCCAGCTGGGCCAGAATCTCCTCCCGCGCCGCCGGGAAGTCGGCGAAGTCCACGCCGGAGGACACCAGCATGATCCCCTTCATCCGGTCGCAGACGGAGTCGATGGAGTAGCAGAGGGAGCGCTCCTCCCGCACATAGCGGAAGAGCCGGGAGTTCACGGAGCCGCCGTAGAGGGTGTTGAACACCAGAATGGCGGGCAGGTCCGGGTCCTCCATGCACTGCCCCAGCCGGAAGCCCATGCAGAGCTTGCCCTGGCCCACGTCCAGGGTCTCACGGAATTCCCGGGGCGCTGCCTCCAGGGCGTTCATCCGCACGTCGGTCCCCAGGTCCTCGTTGAGGCGGCCCCGGGGCAGGGTGAGCAGCGCGTCGTGCAGGGCGCGGGCCACGTTCTCGGTCCGGGCGGAGCCGCAGTAGAAGATCTCGATGGGCGCGGTTTGCAGCAGCTCCCGGTAGTGGCGGGTCAGGTCCACGTAGCCCACGGCCTCCGCCCCGGCCTCGTCGCCCATGTCGTCGCAGCCGTAGGCCTCCAGCGCGCACATCAGCTCCACCGCCCGGGCGGAGGCGTAGGCGCGTTTGTCGTTGAGTTTGGCGCGGATGTCGTCGATGAGCTTTTCCTTTTCGCTGTCCACATAGGCCCGGAGCAGCAGCCCGCCCCGGGTGGCGGGCGAGAGCAGCATCTCCCCCAGCAGGGCGCAAACCCGCTCCAGCAGGGGGCTTTTGTCCGGCACCCAGGCCCCGGAGAGGAAGCCCGCGTAAAAGCCCAGGGCCAGCATCTCGCCCTTCTTGCGGACGATGGGGAGAATCTGCGCGCCGTAGAGTTCCTCCATGGCCTCGTTCAGGCTGTCCATGTCCGGATGGTAGAGGGTGCCGCGGGCCAGGACCCGGGGCAGCAGCGCGTTTTTGGAGATGCTCTCGCGCTCCAGCGGGGCCAGCAGGCTGAGGCTGAGGCAGTCGGATTTGAACTTTTTGCTCTCAACGGTGCTGAGGAAGACGCCGGGGAACAGTTCCAGCCGCCGCAGACGCATGGCGCACACCTCCCGTCATTTAGATAGCACGATTATACCATAGTTTTCCCGGAATGTGTACAGAAATATTACCGCCGCGCCGGATTCTTTTCCCTTGCGGCATTTTCTGTCACTTTGTCGGGTTTTTCCGGCGTTTTTTGTGGATTTCTCCGGGCGCAAAACGCCCCCTGTCCGAAGGCTTCGGACAGAGGGACGCCGGGTCTGCTGCGGTTCAGCCCTCCGCCGGGGGCTTGGGTCTGCTGCCCCGGTTGCGGGGGCGGTGGCGCAGGTTGGGCTTTTTGTTCTGCCCCTCCCCTGCCCCGGCGGGGCTTTTGGGCTGGGGGCGGGCTTCGGCGCGCTTCTCCGGCGCGGCACCCTGGGGCTTGCGCTGGGGCTCCTGGTTCTGGGGCTTGCCGCCGCCGCGCCCGTTGCGGCCCCGGTTCCGGTTGCGCTTCTGGCCCTCCTCGCCCTTGAAGGAGATGGGCGGCTGGGCCTCCTGCTGGGGCGGCTGCTCCGGCTTTTTCCCGGGCTTGCCCGGGCCGCGCTTGCCCCGGCGGTTTTTGGAGCGCTTCTCCCCCTCCGAGAGTTTCTCCGGCTCCATCGTGTCCTCCGCGAAGACCGGCGGCGCGATCCAGTAGTCCCGGGGCAGTTCCTCCGGCTCCGGCTTGGGCCGGGGCTTCAGTTCCAGGATGTGGGGCAGGGCCTCGCCGGGCTTGGGCCGCCCGCCGGGGATCACCGCCACCTCGTCCGCCGGGAAGGTGGGCTGGGCGTCGCCGCCGTCCAGCCGGACCTTGACGTTCTGGCGCAGCAGGTTCACCTGGGTCACGTTGCCGTAGCCCTCCGCCGTCTCGACAAAGGCCCCCAGTTTGGGGACGGTCTTCACCAGGCTCTCATAGGCCTCCTGCTCGTAGCGGAGGCAGCACATCAGCCGGCCGCAGCAGCCGGAGATCTTCGTGGGGTTCAGGGACAGGGACTGGACCTTCGCCATTTTGGTGCTGACGGGCTGGAACTCGTTCAGGAACTGGCTGCAACAGAAGGGCCGCCCGCACATGCCGATGCCGCCCAGCATCTTCGCCTCATCCCGGACGCCGATCTGCCGCAGCTCGATCCGGGTGCGGAACACGCCGGCCAGGTCCCGGACCAGTTCCCGGAAGTCCACGCGCCCGTCGCTGGTGAAGAAAAAGAGCATCTTGCTCCCGTCAAAGGCGCACTCCACGTCCACCAGCTTCATCTCCAGCCCGTGGGCCGCGATCTTCTTCTCACAGATGCCGAAGGCTTCCTTCTCCCGGGTCTTGCAGAGCTGGGCAATGCGCCGGTCGTCCGCCGTGGCCAGGCGCACCACGCGCCGCAGCGGGGGGACGATGCGCTCGTCCGTCACCACATGGTTGCCCTGGACGCAGTCGCAGAACTCCAGGCCCTTGCTGGTCTCCACCACCACCTGCTCGCCCTCGGCGATCTCCAGCGGGCCGGGGTCGAAGTAATAGGTCTTTCCCCTGCCCTTGAATTTGACACTGACTACTGTAACCAAAATCTTCTCCTTCTATTCCGACGCAGCTTCCACGCTCAGCATCCCCCAGACGTGGCGGACGCTGACGTTAAAGCGCAAATATTCCTCCGCCCGCTCCATCAGCCGGTAGAGCCGGAGCAGCCGCGCCCGGGGCATCTGCCGCGCCGGGAGTCTCCCGCACAGCATATCCGTCAGCACTCCCCGGGCGGCGGCGGTGAAGTCCAGCATCTCCGCGTTGCTCGCCTCGCCCTGCGCGTTGGCGATGCCCAGCAGCGTCAGACGGGAGCGGGCGGCCGCGGCGTCCAGAAAACGCTCGGCCAGCTCCCGCGCCTCCGGCGGCGGGGCGGCCTCCTCCCCCCGGACGTGCTCCAGCACGCAGCGGGAGCGCACGGTCTCCAGCAGGGCTTCGGCGTTCTCCGCCTCCAGAATCAGGCAGAGAAAGCGCGGCGGCTCCTCCAGCAGCTTCAGCAGCGCGTTCTGGGCCGCGGCGTTCATCATACCGGCGTCCCGGATGAGGTAGACCTTCCGCTGGGCCTCCCCCGGGAGGATGCTGGCCGTGGAGACCAGCTCGCGGATCTGGTCCACATAGATCTCCCGCTTGAGCTTGCCCTTGGTGTCCGGCAGCCGGGTCAGGACCGTCAGGTCCGGGTGGACCCCCCGCAGCAGCTTCCGGCAGTCCCGGCAGACCCCGCAGGGCCGCGCCCCCGGCGCGCTGCACAGCATGGCCTGCGCCAGCTCCAGCGCCCGGCGGTGCGCCGCCTCCTGGGGTCCCGCCAGGAGATAAGCGTGGGAAAGCTGCGTCCGTTCCGCCATGGCCCGCCACCCTTTCTCGTGAAATCTATCACTTTATTTTACATGGGCCATGTCCGTTCGTCAAGCGGGAAATCCGGGGCAAAGATTTCGGTGAAGTGCAAAGTTTACTTCCACTCTGGGGGGATCGAAGTAGACGTTAGGTAAGCGCTCAATAACCACCCAGTAGCGAAAGCCAGCACCTGCAGTCATCCAATTTTGATGAAGACGGAGGATCTCGTCCTTTTGCTGCTGCACGGTAGCCTCCAGCGTCTTCACATACGCGGCATTGTATTCGGTTTTCGGATGGGCTTTTCCATGTGAATACTGCCTTTCTGATCTGGTCTGATTATACTATAAAAGGGACAGAAAGTACAGTGTTTTCAATGGTTTTTCAAGAATTTTCGCCCTAAAACATGTTATTTGTCGGCACTTTCGAATGGCCTTCTTCGGCTCGATCTCCAGGCCCTCCATGAGCCAGCGGAAGGCCTGCGCGTCCCGCTTTCGCAGTTCCGCCGCGGTTCTCGGCCACTGGAATCTGCCGTTGTTCAATCGCTTGTACAGCAGAATAAAGCCGTCACCGGAAAAGTACAGCGCTTTGATCCGGTCTGTCCTGCGCCCGTAAAAAGGAACAAACTCTCTTCGTCCACTCGGTTCCATGCTGCCGCATCACGATCTCAGCCAGACCGTCTATGCCCCGCCGCAAATCCGTGTACCCGCACGCGACATAGTAGTTCCGCACCAGGCTCAGGTCAATCATGGCGGCGAAGCGCGTTCAGGAACGCCGCGAGGGCTTTCAGGTCAACATCCTCCGGCAGCTTGCGTTCTGTCTTGCCATAACGGATCTCAATCCTGTGTTCCTGGTTGGTAGCACACGGCTCCTCCAACTGGACAAGTTGCGGCTCCATGGCCGCTGCCGCTGCGGACC
>JAFYIF010000059.1 GCA_017538775.1 Oscillospiraceae bacterium
CGGTGCTGGAAGCCCTGGCGGCGGGCGACATCGCCCCCAGCCGCCACGCGAGCTATTGCAGGCTCTATGCGATCTCCGCGGCCAACAAAAGCTGGGCACAAAAATGAATCGGCCGCCCCCCTCCGGCAGAGGATGGAGGGACGGGCGGCATCCGAAGCGCATATCCGGCCAGACGCCGGATATGCGCTTTTTCAGGCAAACTTTCGCGCCCGAACCGGGAAAGGACGGTGTTGTCATGCGTGGACACAATCCCCTCCAGAAGATCGTGGGCATCGTGATGCTCTCGCTGGGTCTGCTGATCCTCTTCGCCAGGGTGCTGCCGGACGGCTTCTGGTGGTTCTGCGTGGGCGCGGGGCTGACGGTGGGCGGCTTTCTGCTGCTGACCCGCCACTGAGACGGGCATAAGCGTCGGACTTGCCTCATAGAGTTTTCCCAGAATCTGGATGCAAGGAGAGGAACCGCCATGCAAGTCAGCCTATCCCAAACGACACTCGCCTGCCGGAAGCTGTGCTATTCCGGCGCGGTCCGCAAGGAGGAAACGCAGGAGTTCGTCGTGCCGGACACCATGCCGGACATCCGCGCCATCCTGAGCGCCACGGGCAACGTGCGCATCCGCAGCAAGGACCTGTCCCCGGGGCGGGTCCGGCTGGAGGCCCGGCTGCCCGTCCGCGTGGCCTATGTCCCGGAGGACGGGACGGAACCCCGCTGCCTGGAGACGGAGCTGGAATACTATGTGACCGTCGAGGACGAGCAGATCGACCCGGAGAGCTTCTGTGAGACGCGCCTGACCCTGCTGAGCCTGGAGGCCCGGCTGCCCAACCCCCGGAAGGTCAACCTGCGGGCGGAGCTGCTGTGCGCGCTGCGCTGCTACGCCCCGGGGCAGATGATTGTGCCCGGCGCGCCGGAGGCGGGGGAGGACGGGGTGCTGGTCCGGGAGGAGGCGGTGTGCGTCTCCCTGGTCAGCGTCGCCACGGAAAAGACCTTTGCCGTCACCGACGAGTTCAACCTGCCGGAGTCGGCCAGCCCGGCCCGGACGCTGCTGGCCCAGAACACGGCGCTGCGGACGGAGGAACTGCGGCTGAGCGGCAGCAAGCTCATTCTCCACGGCAGCGCGGACAGCGCTCTGCTCTATCTGGCGGAGGACGGCAGCACCGGGGCCCTCAGCTTCTCCACCGGCTTTTCCCAGGTGATCGAGCTGGGGGAGGAGCTGCCGGAGGAGGCGGCGGTCTCGGCCACGCTGCTGCTCACCGGGGCCTATTACGACCTGACGGAGGTGGACGGCGTCCACGGCACGGCGGAGGTGCATCTGGCGGTGCAGGTTCTGGCCAGCGTCCCCCGGAAGCTGCGCTGCGTCACCGACGCCTACAGCAACCGCTACGCCCTCCAGCCCACGCTGGAGCGCCGGAGCTTCCGGCGGGTGGAGCGGGTGCTGACGCTGCGGGAGACGCTGCGGGAGCGCTTCGCCACCCCCCAGCCGGTCCGGGAGGCGGTGCAGAGCTGGGCCTCCCTGGGGGAGCCCAGCCCGGACCCGGAGGGCCTGCTGCTGCCGGTGACGGTGGTCCTCTATTACCGGACGCCGGAAAACACCCTCTGCGCGGCGCGTCACAGCTATCCGGTGAAGCTGCGGGCGGAAGTGCAGGAGGGGGAGAGCCTGGAACTGCTGTCGGCCACGGTGCCGGAGCTGGCCCTGAGCCCCGCCGCCGAGGGCGCGGAAGTACGCATGACGGTGGAGGCCCGGGTCGCCCGCACCGCCACACGGAGCCTGGACACGGTCAGCGCCCTGGAGTACGACGAGACCGCGCCCCTGGACCAGAGCGAGCGCCCCTCCCTGGTCCTGCTGCGCTGCACCGCCGGGGACGACCTCTGGCCCCTGGCAAAAGAGAACTGCTCCACCCCGGAGGCCATCCGCGCCGCCAACGGCCTGGACGACCTGGAGGGGGACTGGCAAAAGCTGCTGCTGATCCCGAAAACCATCTGAGTCCCAGACGCGCCCTCTATCAAGAGACAGAGGGCGCATTTTTGTGTTGCCAAGCGGCGGCGGATGTGCTAAAATAGTTTGAAATATCCAGCCGCGCCCAAAGCTTGCGCGGTCCATTCTTTGATACAAGGGGCTGAAGAAACCATGTCAGGACATTCCAAATGGCACAACATACAAAAAACCAAGGGGGCGGCGGACGCCAAGCGCGCCCAGGCTTTCACCAAGATCGCCCGTGAGATGATCGTGGCGGTGAAGGAGGGCGGCAGCGGCGACCCGGCCAACAACTCCCGCCTGGCCACCGTCATCGCCAAGGCCAGAGCCGCCAACATGCCCAACGACAACATCAAGCGCACCATCGAAAAGGCCCTGGGCGCGGGCGGCAGCGACAGCTATGAGCGCGTCACCTACGAGGGCTACGGTCCCAGCGGCGTGGCCCTGATCGTGGAGGCCATGACCGACAACCGCAACCGCACCGCCAGCGAGGTCCGGCACTACTTCGACAAATACGGCGGCAACCTGGGCGCGGCCGGCTGCGTCAGCTGGAGCTTCGACCGCAAGGGCGTCATCGTCATCGACAACGAGGACGAGGAGCTGGATGAGGACACCGTGATGATGGACGCCCTGGACGCGGGCGCGGACGACTTCGAGGCCGAGGACGGGGCCTTCACGGTCTACACCGCCACAGACGCGGTCGCCGCCGTCGCCGCCGCCCTGGAGGCCAAAGGCTACAAGCTCCTGAGCGCCCAGGAGGAGATGCTCCCCCAGCAGGGCTACATCAAGCTCAGCGCCGAGGACGACATCAAGAACATGCAGAAGATGCTGGACATGTTCGAGGACAACGAGGACGTGCAAAACGTCTGGCACAACTGGGAAGACGCGGAGTGATGGGATTTCGATGGGATTTCGGAACGAAATCCCATCGGCTTTACAGATTTCAGGCACTCATCTGGTAGATGGACAAGAAGAAACGCAGGAACCAGAGCCGCAGAACAATGATTCATGAATGGGGTGACAGCCTTGCCGGAAATCACAAGATTCTACGGAATTGTGATCAAAATGTTCTTTAAGCCCAAGAAGCATGAACCGAGTCATATTCACGCATTGTATGGTGAATATCTCGGCGAGTTCAACATCAGGACGATGGAAATGCTTCAAGGGGATCTTCCTTCAAAAGCGCAGGAGCTGGTAAGGGAATGGCTCAACCTGCATCAGGGAGAATTGCAGGAAATGTGGGACACACAGCAAATCCGAAAGCTCCCTCCTCTGTAAAGGAGATCGCCATGATCCAACGCATCAAACAGGTTACTCCCTTGCCGGATTATTGCCTTTCCGTCCATTTTGACAACGGTAGGCACGTCATCTACGATGTAAAAGAGGATATGCATCTGCCGGGCTATGATGCTTTGCGGAACGTGTTCGGGCTCTTTCAGCAGGTACAGCTTGACGAGAGCCGGACCTGCGTGTTCTGGAATGAAGCGATCGATTTGCCGAGTGATACGATTTATGAATATGGGAAAAATGCATCCTGACCGGGAAGACGCGGAGTGAGCGTTTTCCCTGCATAACCCCAAAAGCGCAAGCAAGCGGCGCCCTGTC
>JAFYIF010000060.1 GCA_017538775.1 Oscillospiraceae bacterium
CCGCGGCCTCCGTGTCCGCCAGCTCCGGCAGGTTCCGGGGCAGCAGAGCCGTGGCCGCCGCCAGCTGACGGTAGGCCAGGGCGTAGCGGGCCTGATAGCGCCGCGTGATGTCCGCGATCTCGCCCAGTCTGGGCCGCAGCGCCGCGCAGTCCAGAAAGCGGCTCATGTCCAGATAGTCGGAGGCCGCCCCGGGATAGACCGCCTCAATGACATGGGGCGCTGTGCCGTCCACATAGCCCAGACGCTGCGTGGGCAGCCACACGGCGTCCAGGGAGTCCGGGTCCCCGGAGCAGTGGATGTACTCCACCGGCAGCCCAGATGCCTCCGCCGCCGCCCCCACCCGCTTCATCAGCGTGCTCTTCCCGCAGCCGGGTCCGCCCTTGATGACGTGGAGAAAGTCCCCGCCCGCCGGGTCCGTGAAGCCGTCATAGAGAGAAAAAAAGCCGCCCCCGGTGTTGGCCCCGAGAAAATAGCGGCTGACCGTGCCCTGTTCCATATCTGCATCCTTCCTTTTCCGATTGATGGTCCTGCCCTCCAATCTATGCCGGGATGCCAAACAATGACAAAAAGCAAGTCCGCCCCGGTTTTTTTTGAACCGGGGCGGAACTCGCGCAGGGGACGGTTTTCTGATCGTCTCCCTCAAACGCTGTTCACGATGCGGATATAGACTTCCTTCGGGATCATCGGCGTCTCCAGCCGGGCGACCGTCTCCGGCGACAGCGCCAGATTCCGGCCATATTCCTCTCCGGCCTGTTCAAAGCGTTCCAGCAGCGGCTCGGCCACCACGGCGGCCTGGGGTACGTTCAGCATCGGGGCCTCCGGCACGCAGACGAGCTGCAGGTTGCAAAAACATTGCCGGCACTGGAGCCGCAGACTGTCGAAGTTTCCGTCCCAGTCCGGAAAGCCGCAGCCGCAGAACACCAGCGTCCGCTGCCTGGAAAAATCCGTCAGCGTCTCGTGCTGGACCCGCCCGTCGGCCTCCTGTCGCATCTGCATTTTCACCAGCGGGATCGTGCGGTCCAGCAGGGCTTTCAGATGGGAGGGCATCCCGTAGCAGTACAGCGGAAAGCTCCAGATGACCAGGTCCGCCGCCCGGTACAGGTCCAGGATCGCGTTCTGGTCGTCCTCGATCACACAGTGCCCGTCCATGCGCTGCCAGCACTGGAAGCAGCCCGTGCAGGGGGCGATCTGCCGCTCGATCACGCGGACGATGTGCAGCGTGTGCTCCCCCGTCCGGTTCAGGCCCTTCAAAAAGGCCTCCGTCATCCGGAAGGTGTCGCTCTTCTGCTTGGGGCTGCCGTTCAGCACAAGAATGTTCATGGTCTTACCTCAAAGCTCGGAAGGGAAGGCTCAGAACCCGAAGCCCAGGCCGCCGGTGAGTTTCCCCATGCTCTGGTTGGCGCTGTCCTCGGCCTTGCGCATGGCCTCGTTCACCGCCGCGATGATCAGGTCCTGCAGCATCTCCACGTCGTCCGGGTCCACGGCCTCCGGCTGGATGCTGAGGGCGATCAGTTCCCGCTTGCCGCTGACCGTGGCGCTGACCACGCCGCCGCCGGCGGCGGCGCTGTACTGGGCCTGCTCCAGCTCCTCCTGCACCTTCAGCATCTCCTGCTGGAGCTTCTGCGCCTGCTTGATCATCTGCATCTGGTTCATGCCGCCCATGCCGCGAAAATTGCTCTTGCCCATGTCGTCGTCCTCCTGAAAAGTAGAATCATTTGAATTTCACGATCGGAAAGCGTCCCAGCTCCGCCAGCTTCCGGTCCCGCTCGCCCTCGGACAGGGCGGGGGCCAGTTCCTCCTCCGCCACCTCCACCCGGACGCTGCGCCCCAGCACCTGCGCGGCGCTGCGCGCCAGCAGCCCGGTCACATCCGGGCGGTCCAGCATGTTCCTGGCAAAGGGATTGTCCACGCTCAGGCGGAGGGTATCCCCCGCAAGGCGGCCCATGGCCTGACTGGGGTCGTCCAAAATCAGGGCGATGCCCGCCGGAAGCTGCGCGGTGGTCCGCGCCCGGACCTGCTGCCAGAAGTCCCCCGGCTCCGCTGGGGCAGGGGAGGGGGGCGCTTTTTCCTCTGCCATCGGAGTGGCAGGGGGCTGCACAGGTTCCGCGTCCGCCCGCCGCGCTTCCGGCTGTGGCGGCGCTTCCTCTTTCGCCTCTTGTTCGTTTACAAAACCCGGCTCCGCTGCCGGGACCGGCGTCGCCGCCATCGGGACGCCCTGCCGCACTTGCCGCTCCAGCGTTTCCACCCGGGCGCGCAGCATGGGCAGCGTATCGCTGAGGCCGGGCTCGCAGAGGGTGATGAGGCACAGCTCGCAGATCATCCGCGCCTGCCCGGCTCGCATATCCGCCAGCGCCGCCTGGATGCAGGCAATGTGGGCGATCAGCTCCGCCTTGGAAAAGGCGGTGCGGAAGGAGTCCAGCAGCGCGTCGTCATAGTTGTCCGAACGCAGCCCCCGCCCGCCTTTCGGGGCCACGGCGCACAGGAGCAGGTCCCGCAGCAGGCCGGACAGCTCCCCCAGCAGGGTGGCCGGGTCCTTCCCCTCCTGCCAGAGCCGCCCGAAGCGCTCCACCGCCCCGCCGCTGTCGTGCCGGGCGATGTCCCCCAGCAGCGCCGCGATCTCCCGGTTGCCCGCCAGACCCAGGGTGCTGTAGACCGCGTCGGTGTCGATGTCGGCGCGTCCGGCGCACTGGTCCAGCATACTCAGCGCGTCGCGCATCCCG
The DNA here is from genome assembly GCA_017538775.1 of Oscillospiraceae bacterium. Taxonomy (GTDB): domain Bacteria; phylum Bacillota; class Clostridia; order Oscillospirales; family Oscillospiraceae; genus RGIG7114. The sequence continues at coordinate 2,721 of JAFYIF010000060.1, forward strand.
CCCTCGCTGAGCCCCGCCAGCAGCGCCGCCGCCTCGTCCGTCAGGCGCAGCCCCTCCTGGGCGGCCACATAGCGCAGCCGGTCCATGATGACCCCGGTGTCC
>JAFYIF010000061.1 GCA_017538775.1 Oscillospiraceae bacterium
CGGTCGGCGTCGTCATGGTAGGTCCAGGGGCTCCAGTCCCCCTCCGTGGCGACGACGATGCTGCCCCGGGCCTGGATGCGCCCCAGCAGGTCGGCCTCCGCCTCCGGCTGGGCGGTCTGGCCGCAGGCGGCCAGCGCCAGAACAAGGCCCAGCGTCAGCAGCAGGGCCAGCAGTACGGTCATAGAATGCTTCATGGCTCTGTTCCAATCCTTTCCTTTTGAATGAATAAAACTATAGCGTGTTTTCGCCGCAAAGTCAAGCAAAAACGAAGCCGCCGCTGTTGGGCGACGGCTTCGGATGGATGTGCGGGGAGCAGCTTACTTCAGCTCGACGGTGGCGCCGACGCCTTCCAGCTTGGCCTTCAGGGCCTCGGCATCCTCCTTGGAGATGCCTTCCTTGATCTTGGCGGGGACGCCCTCGACCATCGCCTTGGCCTCGGCCAGGCCCAGGCCGGTGATGGCGCGGACTTCCTTGATGACCTTGATCTTCTCGGAGCCGAAGCTGGTCATGACCACGTCGAACTCGGTCTTCTCTTCCACGGGCGCGGCAGCGGCGGCGGGGCCGGCGGCGACGGCGGCAGCGGCGGCGGAAACGCCGAAGGTCTCCTCCAGGGCGTGGACCAGCTCAGCCAGCTCCAGCACGGTCAGGGCCTTCACTTCTTCGATCATAGCGGTAATCTTCTCGCTAGCCATGGTAATAAATCCTCCTTAATGAGTTGTTTGGTTGCGGCACGGACAAGGGGCCGCGGGGTTCGGGTGCAGCTTACTCCGCTGCGGCTTCGGTCTCCACGGGACCGCCGTTCTTCTGCTCCAGGATCTGGTTGAGCACCACCGCCAGGCTGGTGATGGGAGCCAGCAGGGTCCCGAAGACCTGGGCGTACAGGGCGTCCTTGCTGGGCAGGGCCGCGATGCGCGCGATCTCCTCCTCGCTCAGCACCTGGCCGTCCATGAAGGCCGCCTTGATCTGGAAGGAGTTGGCGGGCATCTTCTTGGCGAAGTCGGTGATGACGCGGAAGGGGGCGATGGGGTCGCCGTTGCTGGTGGCGAGAGAGGTCGTGCCGTGCAGCACGCCGTCGAGAGCGTCCAGGCCCAGGCTGTCCAGCGCCAGGCGGGTCAGGGTGTTCTTGATGACGGAGTATTGCACGTCGTTCTTTCGCAGCTCGCTGCGGAGCGTCGTATCCTGCGCCACGGTGATGCCCCTGTAATCCACAAGGACGCCGCTGCCCGCGTTGCGGATGCGCTCAGCCAGCGCCGCCACGACGGCCTGCTTCTCGCTGAGAACTTTTGCGTTCGGCATTGTCTTGGTTTCACCTCCGGGTAATTTCTGCGCCCGAACAAGAAAAACTCCCCGCCAAAAGACAGGGAGAGAGAAAGCATCATAGGAAATGGTGCTGTTCCTCGGCAGGACTTATCGCCGGGTGGCCGCCTGCTGTCTTTGGAGCGCGGGGAGTAGTATAGCAGATGGGCGGGGGGTTGTCAAGGGGGAATTTGGGGTTTTTGCAGGCAACGCACGCGTCCCCGACTGGGCGATTTGCATGGACAACAGGTGCTTGCGCTCTTTTCCCTCTTTTTTCACCGAACATGGCCCCGATCCTTTGATTTTTTTCGTGCATTTTTCCGCAGGCTGTGCTATAATGCTCTCAATCCACGGCCCTATGGGCCGAACCATGAAAGGGGTTACAGACTATGGGACTGATTTCTGCCGCGCTGGGCGCTGTGGGCGGTGTGCTGGCCGACCAGTGGAAGGAGTATTTTTATTGTGAGGCGATCCCCGAGAACGTGCTGGTCGTCAAGGGCAAGCACCGGACCTCCGGGCGCTCCACCAACTACAAGGGCAGCGACAACATCATCTCCAGCGGCAGCGTCATCGCCGTGGCCGACGGGCAGTGCATGATCATCGTCGATCAGGGCCAGGTGGCGGAGCTCTGCGCCGAGCCGGGCGAGTTCGTCTATGACGCCTCCAGCGAGCCCAGCATCTTCAACGGCAATCTCAAGGACAGCATCATCGAGACCTTCAAGCAGATCGGCAAGCGCTTCACCTTTGGCGGAGAGCCGCCGAAAGACCAGCGGGTCTACTACTTCAACACGAAAGAGCTGATCGGCAACAAGTACGGCACCCCCTCCCCCGTCCCCTTCCGCGTGGTGGACCTCCGGGCGGGCATCGACATCGACATCGCTGTGCGCTGCTTCGGCGAGTACAGCTATCACATCTGCGATCCCATCCTGTTCTATACCAACGTCTGCGGCAACGTCAGCGACGCCTTCACCCGCGACCGGCTGGACGGCCAGCTCAAGACCGAGCTGCTGACCGCCCTGCAGCCCGCCTTTGCCCGGATCAGTGAGATGGGCATCCGCTACAGCGCCCTGCCCGGACATACCGTGGAGCTGAGCGAGGCCCTGAACCAGGTCCTCAGCAGCAAGTGGCGCGACCTGCGCGGCATCGAGATCGTCTCTTTGGGCGTGTCCTCCGTCAAGGCCAACGAGGAAGACGAGGCCATGATCAAGGAGCTGCAGAAGAACGCCGCCTTCCGCGACCCCACCCTGGCCGCCGCCAACCTGGTGGGCGCCCAGGCCGCCGCGATGCAGAACGCTGCGAAGAACGAGGGCGGCGCGGCCATGGCCTTCATGGGCATGAACATGGCCCAGCAGGCCGGGGGCTTCAACCCCCAGAGCCTCTACCAGATGGGCCAGCAGCAGCCCGCGCAGCCGGAACAGCCCGCCCTGCCCGCTTCCGGCTGGACCTGCCCGCAGTGCGGCACCGCCGGGATCTCCGGCAAGTTCTGCCCGGAGTGCGGCACGAAGAAGCCGGAACCGGCCAAGGGCTGGGCCTGCCCGCAGTGCGGCACCGTGAACAAGGGCAAGTTCTGCGCCGAGTGCGGCACGAAGAAGCCCGCGGACCTGCCCAAGTACAAGTGCGACAAGTGCGGCTGGGAGCCGGAGGACCCGGCCAACCCGCCCAAGTTCTGCCCGGAGTGCGGCGACCCCTTCAACGACGAAGACAAGGTCTGAGCCCGCGCCCGCCGATGCATCGGAAAGGAGGAATCCCCCTTGCCCTCCATCATCCACTATAAATGCCCGGCCTGTACCGGACCGCTGCACTACGCCGGGGCCAGCGGAATGCTGGAGTGCGACTACTGCGGCAGCCGCTTCCCCGTGGCGGAGATCGAGGCCCAGCAGAAACCGGCGGAACAGGCCGCCCAGGAATCCTTCCAGCAACAGCAGGAGCAGCAGAGCCAGGAGGCCGCCCAGTTCGCCGCCGAGGGCTGGGACGCCTCCGGCCTGAGCAGCGCCTGGGGCGCGGAGGCGGAGGGGATGCGGGTCTACAACTGCCCCTCCTGCGGCGCGGAGCTGTTCTGTGAGGAGACCACTGCCGCCACCAGCTGCCCCTACTGCGGCAACAACGCCATTGTCCCCGGCCAGTTCGCCGGGACCCTGAAACCGGACCTGATCCTCCCCTTCAAGCTGGACCGGGAGGCCGCCAAGGACGCGCTGAGACGCCACTACCGCGGCAAGCACTTCCTGCCCAAGTCCTTTGAGGACCAGAACCACATCGAACAGATCCGGGGCATCTACGTCCCCTTCTGGCTGTTCAGCGGCACGGCGGAGGGCACGGCGGTCTTTTCCGGCACCCGCAGCTTTTCCCGGCGGCAGGGCAACTACCGGGTGACCACCACGGAGCACTACGACATCCAGCGCTCCGGCTCCCTGCCCTTCGACAAGGTGCCGGTGGACGCCAGCAGCAAGATCCCCGACGAACACATGGACTCCATCGAGCCCTTCGACTATGCCGATCTGCGCCCCTTCTCCACCGCCTACATGCCGGGCTACCTGGCGGACAAGTACGACGTGCCCGCCGAGCAGTGCGCCCGCCACGCGGAGGAGCGCTGCGAGCAGACCATGGTCCATGCCCTGTCCGCCACGGTCCAGGGCTATGAGACCGTTTCCCCCCTGGGGCACCAGATCTCCCTGCGGCGCGGCCTGGTCCAGTACGCCATGCTGCCCGTCTGGCTGCTGAACACAAAGTGGGAGGGCAAGGACTATCTCTTTGCCATGAACGGCCAGACCGGCAAGCTGGTGGGCGACCTGCCGGTGGACCGGAAACGCTTCTGGGCCACCTTCGCCGCCATCGCCCTGCCCATCGCCGCCGTGCTGTCGGCTGTGATGCTGCTGATGTGAGGAGGGGGAGCGGATGAAACTTCGTTTGTTGAGCCTGCTGCTGAGCCTGGCGCTGCTGGCCTGCCTCTCCCCCGCCGCGCTGGCATCCGTCGAAAGCGTGACGGTGACGCAAGTCGGCGAGTTGGAGGAGGAAGCCGAGGTTTGGGCCGCGGAGGACGCCGACACCGCCTGGGAGCCGGAGGTCTCGGACTGGGCGGCGGAGGAAGCCGACGGAACAGTCCAGGCGGTCTATTACTATGACAGCGTGGGCCTGCTGACGGCGCAGCAGCGCGCGGAGCTGGAAGCCCACAGCGCCGCCATCGCGGAACGCTACGGCTTCGGCGTCTATGTCGTCGTGCTGGAGGACTACCGGACCTACGACCGCTGGAGCGTGGAGAACGCGGCGGAGGTGGTCTACCGGAGCCTGGACCTGGGCGTCGGCACGGCCAGAAGCGGCCTGATGCTGCTGCTCAGCATGGACGACCGGGACTATGACCTCTGCGCCTACGGCTACGGCCACACCGCCTTCACCGACTACGGCAAAAACCAGCTGGCCCGGGTCTTTCTGGACGATTTCCGTTATGACGACTGGTTTGAAGGCTTCCGGGACTACCAGGACGAGGCGGAGGAGATGTTGCGCCTGGCCAACGCGGGCAGTCCCGTGGACGACCCCTACGCCGGGTACAACGGCTACAGCGGCACCCGAAGCCAGCGCGACCCCGGCGCGGTCATCGGCTTTTCCCTGCTCATCGGCTGCGTCGTCGCCCTGATCGCCTGTATGGTCATGCGCAGTAAGTCCCGCTCCGTCAAAAGCGCCCGCAGCGCCGGGACCTACGCCATCCCGGAGGGCCTATACCTGGCCGAGTCCCTGGACCGCTTCAGCCATGTCACCGAACAGCGCGTCCGGATCGAAACCGAACGCAGCGGAGGCGGCCACGGCGGCGGGACCAGCATCAGCAGCGGCGGGTTCTCGCACTCCAGCGGGAAGTTTTGAGCAAGAACTTCGAGCGATGAATGCCAGAGGGCAAGCCCTCTCCCTCATGCAGGGAAGGGGGCTTGCCCTTTCGCTTGTCCGGCCTTGGACATTCTTTGTTTTCTCTTGCAACGGGGCCTTCGCGTGTATATAATAGAAGCAGCAAAACCCGGTGGAAAGGAGGGAGCGATATGGCCCTGATCGGCGTATTCCGCGGGACCCACATTGAAACCGACCAAACCTTCCCGCAGGGACAGCAGTTTTTGCTGATCCCCATCGACGGAGCGCGCAAAATGAATCCGGACAAGGCTCGGATGATCCAGAAGCTCTACGGCAGCGTCCCCGACAGCGGGTATTCGTATGAATCGGTGCGGCAGGAGCGCAGGGAACGACTATGAGATTGCTGATCGACACCAAGATGTTATAGAATACGCCGTGGC
>JAFYIF010000062.1 GCA_017538775.1 Oscillospiraceae bacterium
GGAAAACGCAAACCCCTGGGCATGTCCGCCCAGGGGTTTGCGTCTCCACTGCCTTCCTTCCGCCCGGCAAAAAACGCCCGCCCCGTAAATTCCCTGTTGCGGCAGCGGGAAAACTGTTGTACAATACGGATTTGAACTGGAGAACGCTTCGGACTGGGGGCAAAGGGAACATGAAGGCCATTGGCTTTGACAACGAGAAATACCTGAAGCTGCAATCGGAGAACATCCGTCGGCGCATCGCCGACTTCGGCGGGAAGCTCTATCTGGAGTTCGGCGGCAAGCTCTTTGACGACCACCACGCCGCCCGGGTGCTGCCGGGCTTTCAGCCGGACAGCAAGGTGCGGATGCTGCTGGAGATGCGGGAGGACGCCGAAATCATCCTGGTGATCTCCGCCGACGACATCGAGCGCAACAAACGCCGGGGCGACCTGGGCATCACCTACGACGAGGACGCCCTGCGGCTGATCGACGCCTTCCGGGGCATCGGCCTGTATGTTGGCAGCGTCTGCATCACCCACTTCCGGGCCCAGCGGGCCGCCGAGCTGTTCCAGGCCCGGCTGGAGAACCTGGGCATCCGCACCTACCGGCACTACGTCATCCCGGACTACCCCTCCAACGTGCCGCTGATCGTCTCCCCGGAGGGCTTTGGCCGCAACGACTACATCGAGACCAGCCGGAGCCTGATCGTCGTCACGGCCCCCGGCCCCGGCAGCGGGAAGATGGCCACCTGCTTAAGTCAGCTCTACCACGAGCATGAGCGGGGCGTGGCGGCGGGCTACGCCAAGTTCGAGACCTTCCCCATCTGGAACCTGCCGCTCAAGCACCCGGTGAACCTGGCCTATGAGGCCGCCACCGCCGACCTGAACGACGTGAACATGATCGACCCCTACCACCTGGAGGCCTACGGGGAGACCACGGTGAACTACAACCGGGACGTGGAGATCTTCCCGGTCCTGAACGCGATGCTGGAGCGCATCCGGGGCAAAAGCCCCTACCGCAGCCCCACGGACATGGGCGTGAACATGGTGGGCTTCTGCATCGAGGACGACGAGGTCTGCCGGGCCGCCAGCCGTCAGGAGATCATCCGCCGCTACTACGCCGCCGCCTGTTCCCTGCGCCAGGGCATGAGCGACGGGGTGGAGCTGCACAAGATCGAGCTCATCATGAACAACGCGGGCATCACCACGGCGGAGCGCCCCACCGTGGCCGCCGCGCTGGAGCGGGCGGAGCAGACCGGGGAACCGGCCATGGCCATCCAGCTCCCGGACGGGCGCATCGTCACCGGCAAGACCACGGCCCTGCTGGGGGCGGCCAGCGCCTGTCTGCTGAACGCCCTGAAAGCCCTGGGGGACATCTCCAAGCGGACCATGCTGATCTCCCCCAACATCATCGAGCCCATCCAGCACCTGAAGGTGGAGCACCTGGGCGGCCACAACCCCCGGCTCCACACCGACGAGACCCTGGAGGCCCTGAGCATCTGCGCCGTCACCAACCCCATGGCGGAGCTGGCCATGGAACAGCTCAGCGCCCTGCGGGGCTGCGAGGCCCACTCCAGCGTCATCCTCTCCCGGGTGGACGAGAGCCTGTTCCAGAAGCTGGGCGTCAACGTCACCTGCGAGCCGCGCTACCAGGTCAAGCGATTATTTCACAAATAAACATTTGAAAGGAAGGTAACACGATGCGTATCGGAACCAAAGGAGCGCTCTGGCTCCTGATCGCCCTGCTGCTGCTCTTTGCCGCCCTGCCCGTCCTGGCCGACGGGGAGGAATCCGTCAAGCCCCTGCAGATCCCGGAGCTGCGCTGTCTCCCGGCGGAGGGGGAGGCCGGATGGGCCGTCTCCCTGCAGGAGGCGGATGGCGCGCTGTATCTCTTTCTCCCCGCCTCCGCCGACCTGACGGCGCTGCGGCTGGAGTTCCCCGGGGAGCGCGCCCTGCTGCGGGCCGGGGAAGCAGAACTTTCCCTGGTGTCCGGCGAAGCGGCGGACCTCAGCGCCCTGCTGACCGCGCCGGAGGAGGGCTGCGCCCTGACCCTGATCCCGGTGCAAGCCGGAGAGGCCGGGGAAGCGGAAGAACCCGAGGAACCCGAGGAAGCCGAAGAGACCCAGGAGACCGAAGAACCCGAAGAAGCCGGGGAAGCCGAAACAACGGAGGACGGCGCGATCTCCTTCACCCTGCTGCGGGGGGCCAACGTGGCCTCCATGTTCCTGACCAGCCCGGACGCGGAGCATGACCGGAACTGGGTGGAACAGGACAAGAGCAACAAGGCCAAGAAGGGCGACCTGCTCCTGCTGGACGCCGACGGCAGCGCCCTGTATGACGGCAAGCTGAAAAACATCAAGGGCCGGGGCAACTCCACCTGGGCTCTGCCCAAGAAGCCCTATCAGATCAAGCTGGCCGTGGAGACGGACCTGATCGGGACCGGCGACCCGCTGGAGGCCGAGGAGACCTGGGTGCTGCTGGCCGACTTCGCCGACAAGACCCATCTGCACAACCGCGTCAGCTTCGACCTGGCCGCCGCCCTGGGCATGGACTTCACGCCCAACTGCCGCCCGGTGGACCTGTGGTATGACGGGGAGTACCGGGGCACCTATCTCCTGAGCGAGAAGACCGAGGTCAGCGACGGCCGCGTCGCGGTGAACGATCTGGACGCCGCCACGGAGGCGGCCAACCCCGACCTGGACTTCGACACGCTGGACACCGCCCGGGGCGTCAACGCCTACGGCAACCGCTATCAGTACGTCAGCGGTCTGGCCCTGCCGGAGGACTACAGCGCCGGCTATCTGCTGGAGCTGGACTACCACGACCGGGCCATGGAGGAGCTGTGCTGGTTCGAGACCAGCCACGGGGACTATGTGGTGGTCAAGAGCCCGGAGTACTTCGGCGACGAGGGCGTGCGCTACATCAGCGAGCGCTACCAGCGCTTTGAGGACGCGGTCTACGCCGGGGACGCGGAGGCCCTGGCGGCGGAGGCCGACCTGGTCTCCCTGGCCCGGAACTACCTGATGCTGGAGTTCGCCATGGACACGGACGCCTACTCCTCCTCCACCTATTTCCACCTGGGCGAGGGCAAGCTGGAAAACGGCCCGGTCTGGGACTTCGACATCGCCTATTCCCTCTCCCCCAACAGCTATTACGCCGCGGTCTGCCCCCTGGTGCGGGCCATGCTGGCGATCCCGAGTTTCCGGGACACGGTGCTGGAGGAGGAAGCCCGGCTCTATGAGCTGGTGGACGGCACCCTGCTGAGCGCCGACCCGGAGGCCGCCACGGGCAGACTGCGCTCCCTCGCGGGCTATCAGCAGGAGATCGCCCAGACTTACCGCATGGACCTGCTGCTCTGGCCCAACGTCATCAGCGGCGAGCGCTGGGACCAGGTCACGGCGAAGCTGGGGGCGGAAGCGGAGATCGCCGCCTTTGCCGACTATCTGCGCCAGCGGGCCGACTGGCTCCACCAGACCGTCTCCGCCTGGAGCGAGACGGACTCCCCCGCCCTGCCGCGCTTCCTGGACGTGCCCGTGGACGCCGCCTACTACGCCGACGTGGAGTACACGGCGGAGCGGGGCATCCTCCGGGGCGTCAGCGCCACGCAGTTTGACCCCTGGGGCTACATGACCCGCGCCATGGTGGTGACGGTGCTGCACCGCCTCTCCGGTTCCCCCGCCGCCACGGAGAGCGCCCCCTTCCAGGATGTGGCCGCGGACGCCTGGTACGCCGACGCGGTGGCCTGGGGCGCGGAACAGGGCATCGTCGTGGGCTATGCGGACAACACCTTCCTGCCCGGCGCCGCCGTCTCCCGGCAGGAGTTCATCGCCTTCCTGTACCGCAGCGTCGGCAGCCCGGCGCGGGCGGGCGAACTGGACCACGCCGACGCGGAGGCCGTGGCCGACTGGGCCGAAGACGCCGTCCGCTGGGCGGTGGAGACCGGCGTCTATCTGGACCCCTACACCGTCCCCGCAGCGGAGGACGAGGCGGACGCCGCCCCGGCGGAATACCTGCTGCCCGCCGAGCCCAGCTACCGCCTGGAGGCCGCGGTCATCCTGAGCCGCTACTGCCGTCTGGCTTTGATGATGAAATAAGAAAAGACCGTTGGACGGGCGAAAGGACCGAGCGCCTTTCGCCCGTCCCCCGTTTGCGCCGGGAAAGGAGCGAAGAACTTGACGCTTTATGACGAAGCCGTCGCCCTCTGGCGGCGGAAGCGGATCGGCGACGACGCGGAGCTGGCCGAGGCCCTGAACGCCTACCGCATCGCCTTTGCCTACCACTCCGGCAAGCTGGAGAACGCGCAGATCACCTATCACGACACGCGGGAGATCTTCGAGCACGACGGCGTCAGCGCCTATACCGGCGACCTGCGGACCCTGTTTGAGATCCGCAACGCCCGGGAGGCCTACGAGCTGCTGCTGGACGCTTTCCGGGAGCGCCGGGCGCTGGACGAAGCGCTCCTGAAAGCCTTCCAGTTCCGCCTGACGCAGAACACTTACGACGCCCGCCGCCGGCAGCTGGGCGAGCGCCCCGGGGAGTACAAGCACCACGACTTCGTGACCGGCCAGACGGAGGTCGGCGCACCCCCGGAGGACGTGCCGGAGGAGGTCGCGGAACTCCTGGCCGAGCTGGCGGACTTCCCCCCGGACCAGGCCCTGACCGCCGCCGCATATTTTCACGCGAAGCTGGAGAACATCCACCCCTTCGCCGACGGCAATGGCCGCACCGGGCGGCTTGCCATGAACTAACTGCTGCTCCTGCACGAGCATCCCCCCATCGTCGTCCACGAGGAAGACCGAAGGGCCTATTACGCCGCGCTGGAAGCCTGGGACGAGCGCCAGGAGCTGGAGCCGCTGATCGGCTTTCTCCGGGAGCAGACCGGGAAGACCTGGGAGAAGCAGGTGGAGCGGGAGCGGAGAAGACGGAGCGGGGCGGCGGCGGGATACGAAAAGGGAAACAGATGTTTTGTTTCTTTCTAAGAGCTGGGATATAACAAAAATGAGAGTGGACGGAGAGGTCTTAACAGACACTGGCCGCTTTTTTCAATCGAAGAAAAAACACGACTTTGTTTTGATTCTCCTGTTGACAAAAGCAAAAGAAGGAGCTAGAATAACAAACA
>JAFYIF010000063.1 GCA_017538775.1 Oscillospiraceae bacterium
GTAGACGCCGCCGTCCAGCGCCTCGGTATAGACGCGCAGGTCGCGGATGCAGAGGGTTTCAAAAAGCAGACCGCAGGTCTCCAGATCGTTCAGCAGATCACCGGGGCCGATTCCCAGTGCGGCGGTGGCGATGGAGGAATCGACAAAATAGCGGGTGTCGGAGCTGCGGATCGCCGTTTTGGAGCGGAGATTGGGGCTCCAGGCCGGGCAGTCCTCAATCACGAAGATCTTTTTCAGGGCGCTTGTATAGGAGGTCACGGTGTCGCGGCTCAACTCCGTGTCGCCGCTGACGTTGATGTCCTGGCAGATCGTGGTATTGGGGACCTGGCTGCCCTGATGACGGGCCAGGGAGCGCAGCAGCAGACGGGCGCGGGTCTCGTTGCGGGAGACGCCGTCCACGCGGCTGATATCGGAGCGTACCACCGCGTCCAGATAGTCGAAGGACTGCACCAGCGCGTCCTCCCCTTCCAGGAAGGTGGCCTGGGGCCAGCCGCCCCGGCAGATCAGATAGGCCAGGTCTTCCAGACGTATCCCGGTCTCTGCAAAGATGGGTTTGTCATCGGGGGAAAACAGCGCGCGCAGGCTGACCGCGCCGGAGGACTCCCCGGACTCGTAGAGGCTCATAGGCCGCATTTTGATCCAGGCAAAGCGCCCGGTCCCGGTGTGGTGGACCTGATCCATCTCCGCCGGAACTGCGGAACCGGTCAGCAGAAAGTGGCCGAAGCCGTCCCGGTGGTCCACCTCAAAGCGCACGGCGTCCCACAGCTTGGGCGCCATCTGCCATTCGTCCAGCAAGCGCGGCGTCGCGCCCTGCAGGAGGGAGCGGGGACTGATGTCCGCCAGTTGGAGGTTTTGCTTCACCCGGTCCGGATCACTCATATACAGGATGCTGGCCGCGTGCTGCTCGCAGGTGGTGGTTTTGCCGCACCACTTCGCCCCCTCCACCAGGATCGCGCCCTTGTTCCGCAGACGATGCACTATGGCTTCGTCCACGATGCGCGGTTTATACTGTGCCATGCGGTGTCCCCCTGTTCGATCAGATATCCCCAGCATAAACCATACAAGCGCGGAACGCAAGGAAAACCTGCGATTTGGCAAAAATTTTTCCTGCGATTTGGCGAGGATCTGACCCGCATTTTGGCGGCGCCGTCTCCCCGCTCCGTTCCGCGGCTTTGTGCAAAGTCCTGATTGACACGCGCCCCGACAGCGCATATACTGTCTATATATCACAATCTTCCCCCGGTTGCGCGGGGGCGGGGGTGGGCGTTCTATGGTCGAGAACAACAAGGAATATCTGTTTACGCACATGGGCGGGAAGTCGCATCGGGCGCAGGCGGCGAAGGTCTCCGCCTGTCTGCTTCGGGGGAACGGGCACCGGCCGCCCAAGGGGGCGGCGGGCTTCATCCCCATGCGGTCCATCACGCTGGAGGACTATCCCGGCTACATCCCGCCCCAGGGGGAGCGGACGCCGTGAGGAACACAAGGGACGGTTCTCTGTGCTCCCTCTTGCACAATAGAAAGGGACATCACCATGCATCCATCTACTTCGGCTCAGCGGCCTGGCGGTGCGCTGGGTTTGTTGCTGCATCTGAAAAAACGGAAGCTCCAACTCCGGCAGGACGACACGGGCTGCTTTGACTGTCTGCTCTTTGGCAGCTTCGACGGCATCTCCTTCCAGACCGCCGAGGGCTGGTACGACCTGGCCCCCTCCCTGCAGGCGGACGAGGCGGCGGCGGACATCCCGGAGGGGGAGATGGGCTTTCTGGAACAGCCCTTCATCAACACCTTCACGCTCAAGCTCCTGTTCCCGGGCTGCCGGGGGGAGCTGGAGGCGCTGGGCTATCGCTATGCCCTTTGGGAGCAGTGGGGCCGGGGGAATTGCCCGGACTCCCCCCTGCCCTTCTTCGCCATGGTCATTTTCAACCTGACGGCGGAGGCCATCGCCGCTTCCGGCGACGCGGACAGGCTCGTGAGCGCCCTGGCGGCGCGCATCGCCCCGCAGCTGCGGGGCATGGACTGCGGGATGTTTGAGACCCTGGGCTATCACGACTTCGTCCTGCTGCTGAAAACCGACTCGGTGGAGGCGGTGCAGGACCTCTGCGACCACATCCGCAGCCTGCGCCTGGGCGACGGGGAACTGTCCGCGGTCTCCACCTGCTACACGGTGCTGGGGGTCGAAAACTGGCTGAAGTCCCGGGGCAACGCCGCGTTGCCCCCCGCCTTTCGCAGCGCCTTTGACCGGGCGGGGCAGGAGATCTACTCCGTGCTGGTGGAGTTGCAAATGGCCCCCGGCCAGCAGGTGGGGGCGCTGCTGGACGCGCTGCGCGCTGCGCTGGGGCCGGACATCCAGGAGTACCGCACCCACGGGACGGCGGACGCGGCCTTGCGCATTCCCGGGGCCTATCTGCCCGCGCTGCTGCCCCAGTATTTGCGCGGCGGGCTGCTGAACCCCGCCGGGGCGTGCTACCGGGAGATCGTGCTGTCGGAGTACACCCGCTTCCAGCTCCGGCGGGAGCCGCTGCGCCGCGCCTCCAACGGCGGGCGGCCCTCCCTGGCCTCCCCCGCCTTTGAAGCGCGCTATGACCGCATATTCTCGGAGTTCCGCGCCCTGCGGGAGCGCCACCGGCGCAGCCAGCGGCTGACCAGCTCCCTGCGGCTGCTGGTGAAGCGCTATCTGATGCTGACCGGGGCCAGCCACGCCTTTGAGCTGCGCTGGTTTCTGGCCCCGCTGTTCCAGGCGCTGTTTGACAACATGGACCGGGCCCACCGGCTGATCGCCGAAAAGTCCCGGCGGCTAGAGGCGCTGCGGGACGACGGCGGCTGTCTCTCGCCGGAGGCGGCGGAGGCCCGGGCCCTGGAGCGCTGGAACGCCGCAGCGGAGTTCCGGGAGTTCTGGGAACAGTACGAGATCGCCCTGAACTGCTTCTGCGAGCAGGTGGGCAGCTTTCTCAGCGACATCTCCCTGTCGGACAAATACTTCTTTGAGGAAGCCCAGCTCCAGCACGCCTCGGTGGGCTCGGCCACAAAGCTGGTCTTCTTCTACAACCAGATCGTCCACCAGTTCCTGGACCTGACCCGCATGGACCGCTCCCACAGCGGCGGTTACAGCTTTCTGGTGAAGAGCGGCGGGCAGGACGAGATCCGGGTCACGAACCTCTTTGAATTCCTCCCGATGTTGGGGCCCTGCGGCCAACGGGACACCAGTCTGCTGCTGATCGAGCTGCCGGAGCGGATGCTCTACCACTTCTGGCCGGCGCTGATCTCCGTCACCCACGAATGCGTCCACATCTTCGGCAACCGCTGCCGGGAGGAACGCTACCGCTGCCTGCGAAGGGCGGTGCTGGAGCTGATTGCCTGGTCCCTGACGGAGAAGGTGCCGGCGGAGGGGGACTGGACGCAGCTGCTGGAGGAACTGGCCCCCGCCGGGCGGCCCGAGGCGCTGGAGCTGCTCCGGGCCACCCTGCGCCAGACCCTGGAGGCGGAGCAAAAAAACGCCCGGGCGAAGCTCATCGAGGCGGCCCAGGCGCAGCTTGCCCGGCGGGAGGAGCTGCACACGCCCCTGGACTACTACTCCCGCAGCGCCATTCAGAGCCTCAAAAACCAGTTCTATCTGCTGCTGACCCCCCCGCTGACCACCGGCAGCGACACCCGCTTTTTCCACGACGCCTACGACGAGCTGAACCGGATGCAGCGGGAGATCGCCTCCGCCCTGGCCCGGGAGGCGGAGCGGCTGGAGCTGCGCAACCCGGCCATGCTGCTGTTTTCCCGCACCATCAACGCCTACGACCACCTCAGCGCGGGTCAGGCCGCCCGCTCCGTCAACCAGGCCCTCTACCGCAGCCTCTGGCAGATGCTGCTCTTTCTCCGGGGCACGCCGGACCTGGAGTGGGTCAGCAAGCAGGCCTTCGTGGACATCGCCTATGTGGCGGACCACTTCATCGACGATTGCTTCGACGCGATGAACGAGGGCTTTTCCGACATCCTGGCCATTCAGATGTGGCAGCTCAGCCCGGCACAGTACATCGTCTGGCACTGCTTCAACCGGGAGGGGACCGTGGAGGACCTCTTCCCCGACGACAGCGCCGTGATGCTGCGCCTGAGCTGCGTGCTGCGGGCGGCCTATGCCATTCAAATGCCAGCGCAGCTTTGTGAGGCCCAGCGCTGCGGGCGGGAACTCTGCGTCATCGGGCCGGAC
>JAFYIF010000064.1 GCA_017538775.1 Oscillospiraceae bacterium
GCATGTCACTGGCCAGGGTTTGCAGGGCCCCGGAGCCGCTCACCGCCGCCTCGTCCAGGTAGTCCTGAATGGAATAGTCCAGTCCGATATCCGCGTCCACCGGGCTGCCGTCGATGTTGGCAAAGGGGACGAAACTGTCGTCATCCAGCTTCCGGAACTTCATGGTGAAAACGGTATCCATCTGATTGGAAGCGGCGGTGACGGTAAAGGGATACGCGTAAATGTCGTTCCCGTTCCACTCTACGAGCGTGCCAGCCACCCCTTCGACAAGCGTGGCGGAGACCAGCGTCTCGCCCTCATAGAACTCGACCTGGTAGTTTTTCTGATCGAGGTCAACATCATGGTTGAACAACAGATAGGTGTTGACGCCGATCCGTCCGTCCAGCGACAGGCTGTGGCCGTAGACCTGCGCGGGGAGCTGCGGCTGCAGCTCCATCAGCTCGTATTCCGTCCCCGCCGTATTCGGGTCGGGAGCCACGCTGGCATAAAGGGTGTTGCCCCGGATGTGCAGGCCGTAGAAATACTCACCGTCTGGGAGCCCATAATCCTCATAGGAACAGACAGGCTCCACACGATTGTAGGATATGTCATACCTCCGGATCTCCTGCGGCGTATTGAAATACAGAAATCCGTCAAAGAAGTCCAGCCCGGAGAAAATGCCGTCCCAACAATACCCTTCTTCGCCCGCGGGCCACCGGATTTCCGAGAAATCGACCGCATCCTTCGGTACTTCAGAGCCGCCCTCGCCCCAAAAGTCGTAAAATTCGAATTCCCTCAGTCCATTGCTGTTGATGCCATAGACGGTGTTTCCCGAGGACACCTTGCAGAGCTTGGACGTGTAATTGTGGATCAGGTTGCTGTCATAGCTATCGTTGTCGGAGGCGTGGATGCAGGAGAATGTGCCGTGTTCGGTGGTCTCCTGGCGGATCGCATCGTCGCTCAGCAGGAAATATGTGTGCCGCACGCGCCCCGGCTGATTCGGTGTGGGGTCGTCAAAGGTCAGATCCACGTTGTAGTAGACGCCGTCGCCGTCCAGGTCCACCTTGATCCACTCATGCGTGGCGGAATCCACCAGTTCGCAGGAAAAGCCGAGCTGACTGAGCAGATAGGCGTAGATCCGGGAATAGTTTTCGCAGAGGCCCTCCTTGTCCACCATGAACGCGTAGTTGTCGTTTTCCAGCACATAGGCCGCGTCCAGCGCCAGCTCGTCGTGCAGCAGCAGCGCCCGGTAGAAGCCGCTGTCGCAGATGTCGGGGTTGTCCCGCACCATGGCGAGATAGTATTCCGCCTGCGCCGCGAACGCGGCTTTCATTTCGGTGAGATCCGCTTCGGTATAGTCCTTATAAGTGGGCGTGATGGAGGAAAGATAAAAGGTGCTGCCGATTGAATAATAACCGAGGCGGCTATCCTTATCCGTCCAGAAGTACTCGGGATGCGTGCTTTGCGCGGCGTTGTAGAGGGCCCCGGCGATTGCTCCGAGTTCATTGATATCTGTGAATGTCAGGTTGAATTCGGACAGGTCGATGGTTTCCGCCATCTGCTCCAGACCTTCCGCCACGGCGGCAATTGCATCCGCGTAATCTTCATAAAAATTCTCGATTCCAACATCCTTGACGATGCTCCCCACAACCGGAGGGTCATCTGTGGCCTGGACCGGGGCCGCCGCCGGGAGCAGCGCCAGGGCCATACAGAGACTCAGGAGCAGGGAGAAAACCTGTCTGCGCACTTTGCTTTTCATGGGCTCATACCTCCTGATTCCCCCGGTCCCGGACCGCCGCAGACCGGAGAGCGTTGATAAAAGAATTGTATCATAGGAACAACAGAA
>JAFYIF010000065.1 GCA_017538775.1 Oscillospiraceae bacterium
ATGGATGCCGAGCAAGCAAACCGGGCGCGCTGCCAGTTCCGCCGCGCGCCCGGTTTGCAAATCATTTTGTATCGTTCAGCCCAGAATCCGCACCGACTCGATCACCGGCTGTTCCGAGGCCGGGATCGTCCCGTTGTTGTCGGTGGGGCGGGCGTCGGCGGCGATCCGGTCGGCCACCTCCATGCCCGCTGTGACCCGGCCAAAGGCGGCGTACTGGCCGTCCAGGGAGGCGGACACGTCCGCCACGGTGATGAAGAACTGGCTGCTGGCCCCGTCCATGTCCCTGCCGGGGCGGGCCATGGAGATGGTACCCCGGATGTGGCTCAGGTCGTTGTCCACGCCGTTGGCGGAGAATTCGCCCCGGATGGTGGTCCCGCTGCCGCCGGTGCCGTTGCCGTTCGGGTCGCCGCCCTGGATCATGAAGCCGGCCATGATCCGGTGGAAGGTCAGGCCGTCATAAAAGCCCTCCCGGGCCAGGCGGACGAAGTTGGACACGGTGATGGGGGCCTTGTCGGGATAGAGCTCCACGGTGATGGTCCCGTAGTCCCGGACGGCGATCTCGGCGGTGACGGGCCGCTGGTTCAGGTCGCTGTCGGAGGCGGGGGGCGTCTCGATGGGCAGGTTGCCGTCGGTGGCGGGGAGGATCTGCACGGGGATGTCGCCGTCGGAGACGGGGGTGTAGCTGCTTTCGGGGGCCTGGGTCTCGGCGGTCTGGGTCCCGCCGCCGCAGGCGGTGAGGACGGCCAGGCAGAGCAGGACGAGCAGGAGGGGCGTCAGTCGTTTCATGGGGCTGTAGTTCCTTTCTGATTTGGGTAAAAAAAGCATACCATGGCCCGGCGGGATTTGCAAGGAGAAATCCGGTTTGCGCCGGAAATCGCGCCCTCCGCCGCGCATTGCGGGATTTCCACAATTTCAAACGGGGGCATTTGTGAAGAATGCCGCAAATTGCGTCTGTGGTGGAAATGGGCTAAAAAACGCTTGTACTTTCAGACCCCCTGTGGTAGAATACTCACAAACTTTTTGGGCGTTTCCGCCTGTCCGGGGCTTTCGTGAAAATGGCCTGGACGGAACGCGGTTTTTGTGCGTTTTTCCTGTATTATCCGCACTTTTTCCCGTGCGCGTAATAAAAAATGTTTAGGAGGAACATGAGAGATGAGCAAGACACTCACCAAGACCCTGGCACTGGTACTGGCTCTGGTCATGGTCCTGGCCCTGGCCGCCTGCGGCGGTACCCCGGCCAGCCCCGCGACCGAAGCCCCCGCGACCGAGGCACCCGCCCCCGTCGATACCCCGGAGACCGACGAGCCCGAGGAGCCTGAGGAGCCCGAGGAGCCCGAGGAAGCGCCCGTTATGCCCGACTACAGCTTCGACAACGACGGCGAGTATGCCCGCGTGGACGACGAGGACGTCTACGAGTGGGCGCTGGGCGAGTATGCCGAGCTGCTGGCCGACGCCGAGAGCGAGGACAACACCGTGGACGAGCGCTTCGTCAAGATGGCGAAGGCCGAGGCCGTGCTGCTGGACAGCGCGGTGATGATCCCCACCACCACCCGCGGCGGCGCTTACACCATCAGCCGCATCGCCCCCCGCACCAAGCCCTATGTGCAGTGGGGCAATGACGACGACCGCTGGTTCGGCCTGGTCATCTCCGCCGACGACTTCCTGACGCCCGATGAGCGCGACACGTTCATGGAGGCTTGGAGCGCCGCCGTCGCCGGCGAGGGCGAGTATGATCCCGTCGCCATCATGAAGGAGCTGGGCCATGAGGTCGCCACCGACTATACGTACTATTTCACCACCGCCCCCGTCACCCTGGACTGGCTGAACACCTCCTCCCAGGCGGACACCGAGATCACCGTCCAGACCGTCACCGGCCTGGTGCAGTATAACAACCTGAGCCAGATGGAGCCCGCCCTGGCCGAGAGCTGGGACATCAGCGAGGACGGCCTGACCTACACCTTCCACATCCGCGAGGGCGTGTACTGGTACACCTCTGAGGGCACCGAGTACGCCGAAGTGACCGCGAATGACTTCGTGGCCGGCTTCCATCACATGCTGGACACCCAGGCCGGTCTGGAGTGGCTGGTCGAGGGCGTCGTGGCCGGCGCCGGCGAGTACCTGTACGAGGGCGGCAGCTTTGACGATGTCGGCTATGTGGCCGAGGACGACTACACCCTGGTCGTCACCCTGGAGAAGCCCACCAGCTACTTCCTGACCATGCTGACCTACAGCTGCTTCCTGCCCATGTGCGACAGCTTCTATCAGGCCCACGGCGGCGTGTACGGCATCGAGGAGTATGCCGAGGCTTCCGCCGACACCAACGCCTACACCTTCGGCAAGTCCACCGACGTGTCCAGCCAGGTCTACTGCGGTCCCTTCCTGCTGCAGAAGCTGCAGAAGGACAGCGAGATCCTGGTGGTCCGCAACGAGAACTACTTCAACAACGACCAGACCGTTCTGGACTCCATCAAGTGGGTCTATGACGCCGGTGAGAACCCCACCGCTTACTACAACGACACCGTGGCCGGCGTCTACGGCGGCTGCACCCTGTCCGAGTCCACCGGCACCCTGGCCCTGGCCAAGGAGGACGGCAACTTCGATAAGTTCGCTTTCGTTACCGATACCACCTCCACTTCCTACTTCGGCGGCCTGAATATGAACCGCGGCACCTTCGCTCTGGAGAGCGGCGCCTGTGCTTCCCCCAAGACCGAGCAG
>JAFYIF010000066.1 GCA_017538775.1 Oscillospiraceae bacterium
GCAATTTCAGAAACTTGTCAGGACGTTTCATCCCTGACCGTACAAGTTTTGATTGCAAATCCCGTCGGGCTGTGATAGACTGTGGGGGACGGCTGGGTCCGGCATTGCCCCGGCAGGCTGCGAGGAGGTTTTCCACATGTCAGAACGCAACCCCGTGCTGCTCAGCACCCTGTCCATGGACAGTGACATCCCGCTGTACTCCCAGCTTGTCAGCATCGTCAAGCGCAACATCTCCGCCGGGACCCTGGCCCCGGGGGACCTGCTGCCCAGCGAAGCGGAGCTCTGCAAGACCTTTTACATCTCCCGCTCCACCGTCCGCCAGGCCATCGGCGCCCTGGAGAGCGAGGGCATGGTGGTCCGCAAGCAGGGGCGCGGGACCTTTGTGGCGGAGCCCAAGGTGCGCCGGCGCACCGAAAACGTCTATTCCTTCACCAGCGAGATCAGCTCCATGGGCATGACCCCGTCCTCCACCCTGATCGAATACCAGGTCATCTCCCCCACCCCGGACATCGTCAAAATGCTGGAGCTCAGCGGCCCGGACACCCGGGTCTACCGCTTCACCCGCATCCGCAACGTGAACGGGGAGCCGCTGATTTTGGAGACCAGCTTCTACCCCCAGTTCATCTACCCCAACCTGACGCGGGAGCTGCTCCAGACCCACAGCTTTTACAGCCTGCTCTATGAGGTCGGCATCATCCCCGCCAACGCGGTGGACAGCTATGAGGCCGTGATGATGGGGCCGAAGGAGGCCGCGCTGCTGAACTGCCGCAGCGGGAGCTGCGCCTTCTCCGTCCAGCGCCGCACCTTCAACGAGAGCGGCATGTGCTATGAGTATACCCAGAGCCTCATGCGCGCCGACCGGGTCAAGCTGGACGTGTATCTCCACAAGGACGGCGTCAGCTTCTCCCGCAGCGTGGACAAGCATCTGGACTGATCCTTTCAAAAACCGCCCCGGGCGGTTTTTGTTTTTTTGTCGGAAGCGGCAAAGCCGGTGTTTCCGCCGAATAAATGCCCGCTCCGGCACATACACTGAGCGGGGCAGACTTTCCTTGCGGGCCAAAGTCCGCGGGTTTTTCCCGCCGTTTTTTGAAATTCTTTCCCGGAACGGCTTTACAAATCCGGAAAGTTTGCTATAATATAGGCACAAGTACAGGTTGTTGTTCCGGACGTATGATACGTCCCGAACAGCACGCTATTTTATTACAAATTGGAGGTACCTATCATGCCCACTCCCAACTCCGTGAAGGTCGGCATCAACGGCTTTGGCCGCATTGGCCGCATGATCCTGCGCGCCAGCCTGAAGCACCCCGCCATCGACATCGTCGGCATCAACGACCTCTGCACCCCGGACTATCTGGCCTATCTGCTGAAATACGACACCGTCCATGGCCGCTTCCCCGGCGAGGTCGGCTATGACGAGGGCCACATCATCGTCAATGGCAAGCCTATCCCCTGCTTCTGCGAGCGCGACGCCGCCAACCTGCCCTGGGGCGAGGTGGGCGCGGAGTATATCTGCGAGAGCACCGGTCTGAACCTGACGCGCGAGAAGGCCCAGCCCCACATCGACGCCGGGGCCAAGCACGTCATCATGGGTGCCCCCGCCAAGGACGACACGCCGATGTTCGTCTGCGGCGTCAACCTGGAGAAGTATACTTCCGACATGACCTTCGTCAGCAACGCCAGCTGCACCACCAACTGCCTGGCCCCC
>JAFYIF010000067.1 GCA_017538775.1 Oscillospiraceae bacterium
AACACTGTCCCCACTTCGTGGACCCCGTCGCCCTCCGGCCCGGCCAGGCCGGTGACGCCCAGGCCCCAGTCGGCCCCCAGCCGTTCCCGGACGCAGCGGGCGAGCTGCTCGGCCACCTCCCGGCTCACTGCCCCGCAGCGCGCCAGGGTCTCGCCGTCCACGCCCAGCCACTCCTTGACCGGGTTGGTGTAGACCGTGACGCCGCCGCGGAACACCCGGCTGGCCCCCGGCAGATCGGTGAGGCGCTTGGCCAGCAGCCCGCCGGTGCAGCTCTCCGCCGCCGCCAGGGTCTGGCCCCGCTGTCGCAGCAGCTCCAGCACCACCGCCTCCAGGGAGTCCACGTCCACGCCGTAGACGATGTCCCCCAGGCGCTCCCGCAGCTCCGCCAACAGCGGGGCCATCAACGCCTCGGCCTCCTCCGGTGTCTCCGCCTTGGCGGTCAGGCGCAGCCGCACCTCCCCCTCCTTGGCGTAGGGGGCCAGGGTGGGGTTCGTCAGCGCGTTCATCCGGTCCCGGAGCCGGGCTTCGATGGCGCTCTCCCCCCGGCCAAAGGTCATCAGGTTGTGGGAGCGGATGCAGCCCCCGGCCCGGGGGCGGAGGTAGTCCAGCGCCGCGCTTTGCAGCATGGCGTTCAGCTCCTTGGGCGGGCCGGGCAGGATGACCACCGTGTGCCCGTCCGCCGTCTCAAAGCCGCAGCCCGGGGCCGTGCCGCAGGTGTTGTAAAACGGCGTGCAGCCCTCCGGCAGCCAGCATTGGACCAGATTGGTCTCGCTCATGGGCCGTCCGGCAAAAAAAGCCCGCAGCTCGGACTCGGCGCGGGCGTCGAAATACAGCGGTTTTCCAAAAAACTCCGCCACGGTCTGCTTCGTCAGGTCGTCGCAGGTGGGCCCCAGGCCCCCGGTGGTGACGATCAGCTCCGCCCGCCCGGCGGCCACAGCCAGCGCCTGCCGCAGCCGCCCGGGGTTGTCCCCCACCACGCTGTGCCAGTGTACGTCGATGCCCAGCCCGCTCAGGGCCAGGGACAGGTCCCTGGCGTCCGTGTTGACGATGTTGCCCAGCAAAAGCTCCGTGCCGACGGAGAGGATCTCAGCGGTCATATGGCGGCGCCTCCCGATTCGCTCAATTCGCAAAGAGACCGGAACGCAGACGGGCTCCGGCCCGTTTGTGTGATGCTTCCATTATACCCGCTCGCCGCCGGCTTTTCAAGGGGCGCTTGCCCCGGCGCACAAGGACCCCGCAAACCCTGCCCTTTTCGGCAAGGTCTGCGGGGTCCCTTGGTTTCTCGCACGGTTCAGAAGCTCACGCTGACGAAGTCCAGTCCCGGCACCTCCAGGGCGGGGAGCTGGCCCAGTCTGGCGGCCTCTTTGCGGTTCAGGCCCAGGAGCCAGTCCTTTTGCGGGGTGAAGCTGGCCGGGTCCTCGCCCCGGTTGACGGCGGTGAGGACGGCGTGTTTGCCGCTCCAGCGCAAAATCAGCAGGGTGTTGGCGTAGCTGCCGAAGGCCGCGTCGCCCTGGCGCAGGGCTTTGGACCCGGCCCGGCGCGCTGCCAGCTCCGCGTAAAAGTCCCGGAGGCTGTCGCCCTCCCCGGCGCGCTGATAGGGGGCGCGGCAGAAGGGGTCGCGCAGGCCCTCCATGCCCTCCTCGTCGCCGTAGTAGACGGCGGGCATTCCGGGGAGCGTGAACTGGATGGCGGCGGCCAGGCGCTGGAGGCGGCGGCCCCATTTCCGCTGGGCGCGGTCCAGGCGGAAGTCCGCCCGGGCCTGTACGTCCATGCCCTCGCCGTCCACGCCGCTGCCCAGAACGCTGCGCAGACGGGCGGTGTCGTGGCTGCCCATCAGGTTCATCAGGCAGCGGTACATGGGGGCGGGATAGTTCAGCTTCTGCTCCAGCAGGAAGTCCCGGAGCTGTTCGGCCCGGCTGCGGGCAAGCAGGAAGTCCAGCACGGCGGCGCGCAGGGGATAGTTCATCACGCTGTCCAGGCCCCGGCCCAGGGCGTAGCTGCGCTGGACGCCGTAGCTGACCTTGTCCGTGGCGTCCTCCCAGACCTCGCCCAGGAGCAGTGCCTGGGGGTCCTCGGCCTTGACGCTCTCGCGCATCAGCTCGATGGTCTCGTCGGGCAG